>QFBU01000064.1 GCA_003265975.1 Candidatus Marinamargulisbacteria bacterium SCGC AAA071-K20 | reverse complement strand
GGCCAACAAAAATACAAGGCTACTTCAATCGGTAATTCCGTCCCGATATGCAGTTGGACCCTTATCTTTGTTTCCCAGTGCGAAAAGAAAGCTCTTAAGCGGACGCGACAGGTGTTGGATTCGTTTGCTGACAGAATTGGGGATAATACTTGGCAGACGGTGATTACGAAGGATGGACTGCTCACAGTTAAAAAAATGCTGCGCCAAACCGCCAGTAAAAGTACAGCGGTAAGTTGTCATTGGATAAGAAGCCGGTCGAGGACGGAGTTAGTTTGGATTGTTGGGAATAAAAGTAAATTTAATCATTTGGGGATTGTTTCGGTAAATTATACAGAGAAAGAGGTTTTTATGGATATTTTAACTGATAAACCAAAAGCGGGCGTATTATATGCGAATACGAAACTGCAACCACTCGCAGAACATCTATTTTCGGTAGGTTATTTCGCTGAGCAATTACATAGAAAGCTATTGCCTGAAGCTCCGCAGGTTACGACAGTCAATTTTATTGCTGGTTGCTTACACGACCTCGGTAAAATCGACCCGATATTTCAATCTTGGGTGACAAATCCGAAAAAGAAAGGCTTTATCGCAGATGATGGTCAGCATATTGATGATGCTAAATTCAGTTTTGAAAAGCATCCAAGGCATAACGAAGTTTCATTATTGCTCTACCATCTTTTAGATAAACAAGAATTAAAAGCAATAAATCCAGCTAACAAACGCTCTATTAAACATGCCATATATTGGCATCATGCCAAGCCATATCGTAAAGATAAGAATAATTTTACGACGTATAAAGATATCCACAAAAAGCTCATTTCAAATCAGAAAGGTACAGCCCTTAGTGATATTGTGAAACAAGCGCAGTCTATGCTTAAGCAAGTTGCAGGAATTGATAAAAAATATCGAAAACTGGATAAAACATCATTAGAGCAAGCGTTTGTTATTCAAGCATTAGATGATATGGAAAGCGGATTGCCTGATGCTCCAGCTTTACCAAAATACAAAGATTATGAATTAGAAGAATCAGTAAAAGACAATAGTAGAAATGTTAAAACCAATGCGCTCAATAATAGTGTACGGGCTTGTGTGATCACCGCAGATAGAGTTGTTTCTTCTTTAACGGCAAACGAATTACATGAAGCAATATTAAATCGCTCACTTGATGAGATCGTTAGTGAGTTACTTGAAGTTGAATCAACATTAAGTTCCGACATTGAGACTTGTCTTGCTTCTTTCTTTCCTAACAGTGAGAGAAGCTTAAAGCAAAACGAAATAGCAACTCAGCTAACGACAGCAGAAGATGTTGCTGTTCTCGCAGGTGCGGCAGGTTGCGGTAAAACAAAAATCGCATTGGAATGGGCAAAACTACAAGGAGCTAAACGAATAGTCTGGATATGTCCCCGCGTCCAAGTCTGCCAGGGTTTGTTTTATGAACTGACGTCAGAACAATATTTGCCAAATAGCACCATTGAGATCAATACAGGCGAGTTTAAGTTTCATAACCAATGGGACAATCCGATACCAGGGAATGAAAACTTTTCTGGCGACATTATCATTACCACAATAGATCAAATACTTGGCTCGGTGATAAGCCATACTAAAGCCAATACCTTAATTGAATTTTTAAATGTGAATGTGGTGTTTGATGAATTTCATGAATACGTCAATATGCCTGCGTTTAACTTATTATTTGCAGAACTTGTTGCGGCGAAAAAAATGCAAGAGCGACATGCTAATATCTTACTGGTTTCAGCTACTCCACATTATGTTTTTGTAGAAGAATTACTTGGTATTCATGAGGATGATATCAAATTAATGCCGTCGTTTAACCAAAGTCAGTATCAACTTGAATTCAACGTATTTGATGACAACCTACTGGATAAATCTAATCCATTATTTACACCACAAAACGAGAGTACTTTTGTTATTAGTAATATGGCACTTACTGCGCAAAATAGTTTCATTGCTAATCAGCATAATGAAAACGCTGTGCTACTGCATTCCAAATTTATTAAAAGCGATAAACAAAAATTGTTTGAAGAGGTGTACGAATCATATAAACAAGGAGGCACACGCAAATTCGATGTGTTGCGTAGTGGTCCAATAGTACAAGCCTCATTAAATATAAGTTGCGACTATATGGTGGCAGAAATTACCAATGCGGAAGACTGTTTGCAACGCTTAGGTCGATTAGATCGTTTTGGCCAACGTGATAGTGTCAACACATATACTTTAGCTGTGCCTATCTCGATAACTCAGCCAAAAGGTAATAGTCCATCGTCACGGTTTTTAGCTAAAATGTATGTACTCAGTTCAGTACGTGCCTGGTATCAATTTCTACTTAATTCTCTTGAAGGTAAAATATTCACTCTGACAGAAATCTACGAGTGCTATCGGGAGTTTCATCGCTCAGCAAGCACGAAGCGTTTCATCGAAAGTGATTTAGTGGCAGCACTCAAAGAAAGTGTTAAAAAAATAGATGCCAAGGTGATTGATCCAATCGTAGTTCAGCCAAAGAAAAATAAAGATCAGCAGCGTAGTAAAATCAGTAAAGGATCTTTGAGAGGAGATAACCGCTTTGTGCAGTTAGCCATTGTCGACGTGAGTAATCCTGAAAAAATAAGCTTTCTCGAAGAATACGCCTATTCAATGCCACTAGATGATGATAGCAATATTGATAATTTAACCTATTCAACAACTGCGATTAGAGGCTATGGCCAAAGTGACAAAGACTTGCTGGCACACATGTTTAAAAATCATCACAACATAATGGGAGGTATTAAATCTTACAATGATAATATATTGTTAAATGAAGCACGTGATCCAGAATTACCTATTTATTTAAGCTATACTAGCAATGATTTGCTGCAAGTGGGCGGTGACAGTGCAAGGCACTCGCACTCCATTTATTATGCGGTTTGTGATAAACAACCCATAGGCGCAATCTCAATTAAGCAAATTAATCAAACCACAGAGGACGAGGAGTAAAACATGGAAAAAGTAACAGGTATTAAAAGTGTCGATTTTAAAATTACTGCGCTGGGGCATGGTGTTGTGAATTGGAATGGTCCGACATCGTTAACAGGAGATGGAGGAAAAACAGTTGATAACCACACTCTGCCAAAGCTACGCGGTTACACAAACTTAACAGGAAAAGTGAAAGAAGAAACGGGTTACAAATATAGAAAAGAAGCAACTGACATTGATTTCAAAAAAACGCCCTTATACATTAGTCAAAATTGTATTCGTCATCATCTGTTTAGAAATCAAGCCTTTGATGTGCATTATGCAAACAAAAACAAAATAGATAATTTAACTAATATGCTTGCGTCTGTGACTGGGTTAATCCGCGGTTATGTTGTGCCTTCTAGCCAAAATAAAAGAACTAGCCCTTTATTAATTGAAGATTTTGTAGACCAATTAGGTAACGGTAATTTTGAACAGTTTGGTCAAGCTGGAGAGAGAGATAACTCATCCTTCTTTTCAAAAACTACATTTGGCGATACTAAATATATTTCCTATGGCTCAATCAACATTGAACAGTTGCAATTTATATCACTAGATAAAAAATTTGATCGAGAAGCGATGTTGATAAAAGTTGGCCAAGGGGAAAGTGTTGCACAGGCTATTCAAGACTTTATTCAATTCCTTAATCCAAATCTTAAGCCTGTTGCTACTTTTCATGAAAATTATGTGCGCAATGGCACTATTTTTGAAGAAGGTGAAGTCGGTATTTTATTGAATCAAGATGCTATTCAAGCCCTTGTAGACTACACCATTGAGTTGATTAGTGAATTATCTATTCGCCAGGCAAAATCATATATGTATGTAGATGATGTTTTGGTTGATTACAACGGCAGCAATAAAATGATGAGAATCAAGCGTGATGAAAATAGTGTTGAGGTAATATCAGAAGCTGAATTTGCAACCTACTTTTATCAAAAATAAGGTATTCATAACATGAAAATTGAAATTAAATATGAATCCAGCTGGCGCAATTCATTTTTGGATGGTTCAAATAACGAGCCGTTACCTCCACTGGGTAGAAAATTCATTGGTTCGATGACTAGTTTAAAAAAAAAAGAAAACTATATTTCACGCTCGGTTACCCATGATACCGTAATGGGGGTCTTGAATAGGCTACTTGGTGATCAGCGAAAGCTATATCAAGCAAGAGAACACGAAAAATACTACTTCAAAGAAATTGAACCATTAGTTACATTCGAAGACCTGCCGGATTATGTCAATCAGGAAATAACTTACATTAGAAATATTTCAGGAAGTGAAGATCAAAATTCCTACACAGGAATGATTAAAGTCGATGACTCTATATTTTGCTCGGACTACTCTGCACAACTGTGGGGTATCTTAGCTCTTGATGTAGATGGATTATGTGACTTTATTCTTAATAGTAAAAAAATTGAGCAAAAAACTGATCCTAATCCTTTGGTTATTATTGGACGACTTGAGGAAATATTTAAATATAAACCGGTACTAAATGCAGGTTTGGTAAACGAGGCATTTGTTTACTTGAACGACAAGTATGATAAATTTAATGGCTTAAATCGAAAAGAAGAAGTCCTGCTTATCAGCCTTTATTGTTCAGCTTTATATCTACAGTTGGAGAGGTTATCGACAGAATACGACGTCTCATCTGCCAAAACCAAAGCAGGAGGGTTAAGCGGAATTTCAAATAACGGATTTACTAAAAAGGACTTTATGGCTCGTTATACTTCTGGTGAGAAAAAGAAAATTTGGGGTAATCCCTATGTTCGTAAAGAAAAAGTAAAAGGGATAGGAGAAGTTACTTCTTTGATGGGAAAAGCTGGCGGGACGCTCAATATTAACATAGCTATTGAACGTGAAGCGGCTTTAGATTTTAAAGCCTTAATCGAAAATGCCGGCGTTTCGTCATTTTACTTAGGTAAAAAAGGACTAGCTTATGTATCTAAAATTCGGATTTAGGGAGAATCTATCATGAATTTTTTTATCAATATTGAATTAAAACCAGATAGTGAAATGCCGGTTAATAGGCTACTCAACAATGTTTATACCAAACTTCACGAAACACTGTGCGACGTTAACTCCACATCGATAGGTATCAGCTTTCCTCGTTACAAAGTGCTATTTGGAAATATGCTCAGAATTCATGGTTCTGAAGGCGATTTATCACAGTTACAAAAGATGAGTTGGCTCGGTGGCATAAGCGGTTACTGCGATATAAGTGGTATAACAGCAGTGCCTGATGGCGTTCAATTCCGAACTATTAGTCGAAAACAAACCACCATGAGCCAAGCAAAACTTAATCGCTTATTAAAGCGCGGCACTATTTCAGCGGATGACGTAAAAGTCTATAAGGCCAAAATGTTTACTAAAGGACTTGATAATCCCTACGTAGAATTAGTGAGTAGATCTAATGGACATAAGCATCGACGCTATATTGAATTTGGAGAATTACTTAATAATCCTGTTAATGGCGAGTTCGACCAATTTGGCCTGTCCAAAACCGCTACCGTCCCATGGTTTTAACACAACAGAAAGAAATATGGGGCATAAATGAGTAGTATTTTACTTTACCTTGTGAAAAAAACACTCAATTCTGTTGTGAGGTTCAAAAATGACCAACTCTCCCAAAATAACCTTGTTCAAATTCAAAAAATCAATAATACCGAATGATAGGTTCCGATAGGAGGTGTTATATCTACTCTATGTTACCGATTGTTCCAATTCCTACTCTTTTTTTGAAGGACACGATTTTGAACTCATAATCCGATTAGTTTTAAAAAAAGGTATTTTTGACTATTCTACTATTTTGAACTCATAAACCCATTAATAGAGCTGTTCACTGCCGCACAGGCAGCTTAGAAAAATTAGAGTCACTTAAAACGTACTTAGATAAAGTTCACTGCCGCACAGGCAGCTTAGAAATCTGTTATTCCTTCCCAGGAATAGATCATCTCGTTCACTGCCGCACAGGCAGCTTAGAAAAGTAGAGGCTACTTGATGAACAAGTGTATTCGGTTCACTGCCGCACAGGCAGCTTAGAAAAGTCCTGTTATTTCTGATATAAAAGAAGCGTTGTTCACTGCCGCACAGGCAGCTTAGAAATCAAGACATATATCTTCTGTCTGTGTATTTACGTTCACTGCCGCACAGGCAGCTTAGAAAACAAAGTTATACCCTACCCCAGACCACATTTTGTTCACTGCCGCACAGGCAGCTTAGAAAAGAAAGGCTGATTTAAAGGAGTAGCAAATGACGTTCACTGCCGCACAGGCAGCTTAGAAAGTATTAGATTCAGGATTAGATTTAACGCACCCGTTCACTGCCGCACAGGCAGCTTAGAAAATTAATGGCAACGTTGATATCAGTAATATTACGTTCACTGCCGCACAGGCAGCTTAGAAAAAAAAGGAGAAAGATCATGTCAATAAAAGAAGGTTCACTGCCGCACAGGCAGCTTAGAAAAAAAAGAAAAAGAAGAGTTAGAAGGTTTAAAAGAACTTTCCGAAGACTTTATTTTTGATTTAGCAAAAAAATACAAGGTTTCATCTATAGCTATGACCATTCGTTTAGAAAAAAGGGATTTCATTAAGTCTTTTTAGTCCGAGTCTTAATGATCCCCACCCCCTTAAAATATAAGGGACGCTTATGTTCACGTTATTCTAAACGGCGCCCCATACTTTCAAGGTGCCATCATGCAATGAAGAAACCAGTCGGCCATCTTCAAGTTGAGTTACAGACAAAATATCGGAAGTATGTCCGTGAAGTGTTGCGACACATTCTGGACCTTGCTCTTGTTTTAGATCCCATACTTTCAAGGTGTTATCCCACGATGCAGAAACCAGTCGGCCATCTTCAAGTTGAGTTACAGACCAAATCGGGGC
>QFBU01000063.1 GCA_003265975.1 Candidatus Marinamargulisbacteria bacterium SCGC AAA071-K20 | reverse complement strand
CAAGAGATAAATATTTTGAAGCTTCTGGAAACTATGTTTCGTTAATAGCTGACGGTGGAATAGTAAACTCAGGAGATATCTGTAAAGCCCTCGGATGTGGCGCTGATGCAGTAATGATAGGATCACCTATTGCCAAGTCTAAAGAGGCTCCTGGAAATGGATTCCATTGGGGAATGGCTACACCAAATGCAGTTTTACCACGTGGCGCCCGTATAAAAGTAGGCACCTTTGCAAGCATTAAAGAAATATTCCATGGCCCTTCTAAAACAGACGACGGCTCACAAAATTTTGCAGGCGCTATTCAAACGTGCTTTGCAACATTGGGAGTAGCAACAGTAAAAGAAATGCACGATGTTCAGATAACAGTAGCTCCAGCGCTACAAACTGAAGGAAAGATCTACCAACAAGCTCAATCTCTCGGAATGTATAAATAATGATAATCATTCTCGATTATGGCTCTCAATATAGTAAAATAATTGCGAGAAAAATCCGAGAATGCCAAGTCTACTGCGAAGTCCACTCACACAAAATTTCATATGAAAAAATAAAAGAAAAAAACGTTAAAGGAATAATCCTTTCTGGTGGACCTTCTTCAGTTTTCGACAAAAACGCACCAAAATGTGACCCCTTAATTTTAAGTGAAGGACGAATTCCTGTACTTGGAATATGTTACGGAATGCAGTTAATAGCACATGAACTAGGCGGCGAAGTTGTTCAAGGAAAAAAACATGAATACGGCAAAGCAAATCTATATATAGACAATAATTTCGACTTATATGAAGGCCTCTGGCTAGAAATTGCTATTTGGATGTCTCACGGCGATCAAGTTATTAGAATGCCTGAAGACTTTCAACGAACAGGTCACACTGAAAACTGCCCAATAGCCAGTTTTTCAAATCAAAAAAGAAAACTATATGGTCTTCAGTTCCATCCAGAAGTTCACCATACGCCTAAAGGAAAAGAAATAATTTTTAACTTCATTGTTAAAATTTGTGGATGTAAGCCTAATTGGACGCCAGCTTCTTTTCTAAAAACAGCTATTTCTGAAATAAAAAAAGAAGTTAAAAATGAAAAAGTTTTATGCGCCCTTTCTGGAGGCGTTGATTCGACGGTTGTGTCTGCCCTACTAAAAAAAGCTATCGGTAAAAATTTAACCTGTGTATTTATTGACCAAGGTTTTATGCGAAAAAACGAAGCAAATCGTATTCGTGAGTTATTTGCGGGAGACTTTAATATCAACCTTATTTATGTTGATGCCCAAGAACGTTTTTTCAAAAAAATCAAAGGTATTACAGACCCAGAAGAGAAACGAATGAAAATTGGAGAAGAGTTTATTAGAGTATTTGAAGAAAAAGCAAATGAACTCAATGCTGACTTTCCATTCTTAGCACAAGGAACTCTCTACCCTGACGTTATTGAGTCTGCTGCAGGAGATGTTGCAGAAACAGCGCATAAAATTAAAACCCATCACAATGTAGGTGGTTTACCTGACGATATAAAGTTTAAAATTATAGAACCATTAAATAAGCTATTTAAAGACGAAGTACGAAAAGTAGGATTAGAACTAGGCGTACCTGAAGAAATTGTATTTAGACAACCTTTCCCAGGACCTGGACTTGCCATTAGAATTTTAGGCGAAGTAACACCAGAAAGAGTAAAAGTACTTCAAGAGGCTGACTACATAGTAATAGACGAAATTAAAAAAGCCGGATATTACAGAAAACTTTGGCAAGCATTTGCAATATTACTTCCAATCAAAACAGTTGGTGTTCAAGGCGACAAACGAACATATTCAAACGTTTGTGCAATAAGAGCCGTAACCTCAGAAGATGCAATGACAGCTAACTGGGCACACCTACCCTATGAGCTAATTGAAAGTATTTCTTCAAGAATAATTAACGAAGTACCAGAAATTAATCGCGTCTGTTATGACGTCTCGTCAAAGCCACCATCAACAATCGAGTGGGAATAGTTCCCACATAATTCACCACAAACACTCCTAAGCAAAAGCGCCCCCAACAAAACTTAATTCAATAAAAGAAGAAATACTTATGAAAATAAGTAAGCGAAGTAAAACCTTAAAAGAAAAGCGAGACAAAAAATCGATTTAATTTGGTGAAGTAGGGCTGCAGGTCTTAGCCAAGCTTATGAACATAAGTAAGTTAAGTCATGCGGCACTAATTCGCCAAAGTAAACGATTTTAGAAGTTTATGCTGGTGGCTAGGACCGGCGCTAAGCCTTGTGCAAAGTTAATACGTTTTTGACCGTCTAACATTACTTCTATAATAGGCATTCTCACACCTAAACTAATTTGATCAGCTAGATGATAAACCCACGTTTTACTAATCACGAGGGACTTAGTATAAAAATCACTTTTTTCATATGTACCTGACCGTTGTGTTCCATCTCTATTATCAAATACAAAGTAAACATCTGAAACACCAAGCAATATTAATTTAGTTCGTAGTCCTAAATTCAAATCAAGGTCAAATTCTGAACCTACAGAATCTACATATTTTGTTCCGGGTACAGTAGCCCCTACTCCAAACACTAGGTCATATTTTTTAGTTAAACCGTAATAAAACATGCCTGAAGGTTGTTCCCCTAAAAAAGAGGCTTGTGCCTCTAACTCAATAGCCTGAGTTTGTGTAAACATTGTAACTACGCATAATAAAGCCAAAAGTAATCGTTTCATTTTTTCCTCCATGGATAATCTATTTTTTATTTCGAACATAACAATAATGTATTTTACAACAAATCTCAACACCTGTTACGATAGAGTTTATGGAATTTGTAAACGAAGAAAACAAACAAGAGGACATTACAAATAAACTCCACGAGCTCATTAAAAAAGGATCAGCAAAGGCCTACCTCAGTTTCTTCAAAAAATACCACGAAGCCGATATCGCTGAATCACTTGAAGAGTTTAATCACAAAGACGTACAAGCCTTTTTCAAAAATGTAAAACCAGAGTTTTCTGTAGAAGTTTTAGAGGAAATGAGACTAACCGAGCAGCTAGAACTAATCAACGACTTAAAAGTGGAGTTGGCTGCCAAAATAATAGAAGAAATGGAGCCTGACGACGCTGCTGATCTTATTGAAGAACTACAAGAAACAAACGAACAAAAAGCTGACAGAATCATTAATGCCCTACCAAAAAAAGAAGCCTCTGAAATTATTGACTTACTTTCTTTTCCAGAAGACTCAGCTGGGGCCATAATGACCTCAGAGTTTCTAAGTATCCCAGAAAACCTAACCATTGAAAAAGCCATACAAAAATTAAAAAAAGAAGATCCACCAGACTCAGAGATTTCATTTTATATCTATATTGTTACAAAAAAGAACAAACTTATTGGATATACAACTCTAAGAAATTTAGTATTTGAGTCTCCTAGTAAAACTATTAAGGAAATTCGAAATGACAACCCTATTAAAGTACATTCTCATACAGACCAAGAAGACGTTGCAAAAATGTTTCGTAAATACGACGTAGTCGCTCTTCCTGTAGTAGACAAAAATGACATACTAATTGGACTAATAACTGTGGATGACATCGTAGATGTTGTTGTAGAAGAAGCCACAGAAGACATCAATAAATTGTCTGGTATCTCAGAAATTGATGAAGAAAAACTAATTTCCGGCAATATTTTTTTAGCCATATTTTCAAGAACACCATGGCTTTTATTAACTGTTATAGGCGGTATTATTGCCTCATACATCATTACTACTTATTCATTGCTATTTGACTCAAGTCACTTTTCTTTAGCAGTGTCTTTGAGCTTTATACCTTTATTAATGGGCCTAGGCGGCAATGTTGGAAATCAATCAGCAACAATAATTGTAAGAAGCTTAGCCATCGGTACTATAAAGAAAGAAGCTCCTCTTAAATATGTCTTTAGAGAAACTTTAGTAGGATTGATCATGGGGCTTATCATTAGTGGCATATTTTTTATATACAACATGTCATTTACCTCCCACTCGCTCCTTTTCTCAGGCATTGTGGCTATATCTTTAGCTAGTAACATATGTATTGCAGCCATTATCGGTTCTTCACTCCCCATTATTTTTAAAAAATGTAATATCGACCCAGCCATAGCCTCTGCACCTTTCATTTCTAGTACATTAGATATTACCGGTCAGCTCATTTATTTTTCTTTAACGTTCTATTTAATAAGTGTTTTTGCAATATGAAAACATATAAACTCACAGGTATAGTTTTAAAAAAACAAGACCTTTTTGAAAAAGACAAAACCATAGACCTATTCACTCCGGACAAAGGAAAAATACAGCTACTCGCTAAATATGCAAATACTAAGTCATTTAAATTTTCTGGCACGCTTGAAGCAACAAATTACATTGAAGTGGTTCTCTATATTGGGAAATCTTTTCATATAATCACACATGCACATACGGTAAAAAGCTTTACCACGCTTAGAACTAGCTTTAATCACATTGCCATAGCCGTATTTCTAATGGACTTAGCTCAAAAAGCAACAATGCACAATCAAGAAAACCCAGATCTTTTTGAAATCCTATTAGCCTCTTTGAATAGGCTAAATGAACTTGAAAGTGTAGAAAGTGTTAAGTCTTATTTTTTCAAAAGATTCTTAGAAGTAGAAGGTCTATTGCACGAATCAAACACACTAATTACCGATAAATCATTCCAAAATATTTTTGAAACCTATACTAATCAATCCATTAAGTTTCCAAAACTGCTTACTCCACACATCTAAAACCAAGCAGTCTCACTACTCTTTCAATACTATTTAAGGTAAAATATCTAGATGTCTATTCAAATAATCACGTCCCAGATAAGTATATTTATAACACTTGCTATATCCTTGTTTATTTTTATTACGTTACAAAAAGTAACAATAAAAAAGGGGAAAATAACCACAATAGCCTCACTAATTTATGACGGGTTAATGGCATTTAGCAAACGAATTTTTTCAAGCACGATCCAAGCCATTTTATATACGACTATCGTTTTTCTTTTATTTTCTCAAATTTTTTCAAAACCCTTTTATTGGGACCAAATTGCAGCTTTCTTTTTAGGCGGTCTTTTACTTTGCTTTAGCTCCTATTCCTGTGTACGAATTATTCCTAAGGTAATTAGTGCAATTTCTTCTGACAGCAAAGCCCCTTTCCAAGTAATACTGTCATGGCTTTATAAAGCTAGCGGGTGTTTTTCATTCTTTATTACAGGGGTGTCGCTTCTAGGGTTTACCTTATGCTTATTATATTTAGGGCCTAAAACTTTAATTGGATATTCATTAGGAATTTTATTAGCTTCATTTTATTTAAGAATTGGAGGAGGCCTTTTTAAAAGTGGCACGCAAATTTGTAGCAATTTAGGGTCACAGGTAGACAAATCCGTCCCAGACTTTGACGCAAGGAACCCAACCACTATTTTAGATATCGTAGGAGACTACATTGGAAAAATAGTAGGTTATAGTTCAGATATACTCAGTTCGTTTATATTGTCACTTATGGCCTGCTCCTTGTTTCCATCTTTTCTAGCTGAAAGGGCCTTTATAACAAATACAACAGCAGAAAAGCTTCAACTTCTTACGTTTGCAATTATTTGGATCAGCCTTGTTACAGCTTTTGCAGCAATGCTTTTTTCATACTTTAGAATAAAGTCTAAGAAAACCAGTAATTTTCTATTAGAAGGACTTTATCTTGCCATAATTAGTTCTGGAACTATCCTTTATTTTATTTTAAAGAATTTAAATATTACCATCCCTCCAAATACAGTTTGGGGAGCCGTTCATTTTGATCCGTTCTTTGCTTATCTTGCTGGATTAATTGGAGCTGTACTCATTGGATTTAGCTCCGAATACCTTACCTCAAGTCGATTTAACCCCACCAAAGAAACAGCGGCACAGGCACAATTTGGAACAGTTGTGTCGATGTTAATAGCTTTTAAAGCTGGACTTAGAGGAAACTCAGTATACCTACTTTATCTTATTGGCATTTTCACTGCTGCCTTTTATTTTGCAGGCTTTTTAGGACTCACTTTTGCGTCCCTTGGTATGCTTTCTGTTACGCCAACCCTACTGACTATAAGCATGTTTACATCAATCTCTTCCGCTACATTAAAAGCATATCAACTCACTGAGGACAATAATCATATTCACAAACAATTGGTAAAATCAGATTCGATAGGACAAACAACAGACGCCATTGGTAATGGATTTGCATCTGGAGCAGCACTGCTTTCTACTTTCGGATTATTTTTAGCTCTATTTTTCACAAAATCTACACCTGAAACAATCTTAAACTTGGACAGATTATGGATTATTGGTCTTCTCGTTGGACTTTTATTACCAAATCTATTTTCAAGCGTACTCTTACACAAATTACATCAGCTGATTCACTTCACTTTGGACGAAACATTTAGGCAATTAAAAGAAATTCCATTCTTAAAAGAAAACAAAGCCAAACCAGATATCATTAAAGCCGCTGACGAAAACGCCCGTTTTTGTATGGACTCGTTGATTTTCCCAGCCATTATAATGGCATTCCCGCCTATACTTCTTGGATATATTCTTTCGCCCTCTTTATTACTTGGGTTGATACTAGGTTCATTATTTTCAGCGTTAAACCTTTCTTTTTATTGGGCTAATATGGGAGATAACTCTCAAAATGCTAAAAAATATATACAAAAAGGATTCCTCGGAGGAACTGAGGGTCCCAATTATCCACATATTCTTACAGTAAACAATATAGGTAATGCTTTTAAAGAAGTACTTAGTCCTAGTTTTAATATTTTTATTAAATCAGTAGTGGTACTTGCCCTACTTGTACTAATTTTTCAAATTCACTAATCAAGGAGCTTAAAATGAGACAAATCACAATTTCTGGAAACTGGAAAATGCACAAGACAAAAGAGGAAGCTACTCAATTAATTAAAGACCTAGTAAGCAAAAGATCTGCATCAAAAACAGAATGTATTGTTTTTCCTCCTACTATTCATATCTCTCAATGCGAAGACTTACTCCTAGAAACCGATATTGCCTATGGAGCTCAAAATATTTATCCAGAACAACAAGGTGCCTTCACCGGAGAACTGTCTGTTGGAATGTTAAAAAGTTATAACGGGAAACATGTTTTAGTCGGACATTCAGAAAGACGAACACTTTTTAAAGAGTCCAACGACTTAATAAATAAAAAATGCCACATCGCATTTGAAAACAATTTAACACCTACCTTTTGTATTGGTGAAACATTAGAAGAAAGAGAAAACGGTCA
>QFBU01000062.1 GCA_003265975.1 Candidatus Marinamargulisbacteria bacterium SCGC AAA071-K20 | reverse complement strand
TTTACCGCCTCCTGGACAACTTTTTCTCTGTTGATTTTTTACCGGACACTAGTGACTTATTATTGATTTTTAAAACGCAGTTCTTACCCAAAAACGAACAAACGGCTCGTATCTCTACACTTCGATTCAAGTACTTTGTTATCCCTGCTCATTTAGGTCGAAATGCTCATTTTGACTGTTTGCGACTTTCAGTTTTCTCTGCCAAAATCCGCACTAAAATTCGCTTTTTTTTAGATGCGATTGATGCCTTTTCTAAACCTCCAACTCAACTGCATTGCGTTTGATTTGCACACTACTTAATGGAGGGTTTTATATCGGTATTTTTTGAAGGTGTTTAAAAATTTATGGCAATAATTTTTTATGGCAAATCTGTCATATATTTACCCCTATCTTAAATCCAACTGCATTTTCCGAGTTTAATGATTGTACAGGATATGAAGGAAAGTTGAGCATAAAGGACTTAGAAATAGTAAGTCAATACATCGAGGAGAGTCTACTCTCAGACTCAAAACAAGTGCATCGCCTTGTTACATCAACTAGGATTTAAGTACAAACAAACGTCACTTTTACCGTCATGAATGCACCCAACACATAACATTGAAACTGGAAAAGCGTGGATTAAAGTAGGGCAAAAAAAAGAAGTCTTAAGTAACTCAGGACGACAACGGTGTAATCTGAATGGGTTTTATAATCTCTTTACTCAAGACGTATTTGCAAAAGACTACCCCAATAAAGCCACTATTTATGTGGTCATTGATAATGCCAGATACTACAAAAATGTCTTGGTCAAAGAGTGGTTAAACACCTCTTGTATTGAACCCATCTATTTACCGCCTTACTCAGACAATCGGTTGGTACTAAACTTCATTTGCTTTTACCTGATTAAATTTATCTGCTATTCCGGACATTTCATTTTGTTTCTCTTGGTCAGATGTATTTATTCTTAACGCGAGCTGGAATGGACTTAAGGGAGTTGGCCCTTTATTACTACTACTAAAAAAACTTTTTAAGAAAACGTTTGTCATTAGATGTTTTGGTGGTGGGATGGATTTACTATAGCTAAACCAAAATAGAATGTCCGGATTAGGCCAGTGCTGGTTTAAGTAGATGCAATTTAGTGCCAACAGATTTTTTTAGTAGAGCTTTATGCTCAGGAGAGGCTTTATTGCAGAAATCAAGGATAGCCTCTTTAAAATCAGAGAATTTGGGATAGAATTTATTGGAAATGCGTTCTTTTTTCAAAACCTTCCAGACTCTTTCAATTAAATTGAGATTAGGTGAGTATGTCGGTAAAAATATCGGTTCAATCCGAGAATTTTCTAACCAAGCTTTTACCGTTTTATTTTTGTAATATCGTGCGTTATCAATCACGACAAAAATACTCGCTTTATTGGGGTAAAAAGCTTCAAGTTCCTTGAAGGTATCAATTGTTGCTTCAGCATTGATCGTTCGATAGTCTTTGGCAAAAATATCTTGAGTAAATGGGTTGTAAAATCCATTGAGATTGCATCTTTGCTTACCAGAGTTACTCAAAACTTCTTTTGTTTTACCGACTTTAATCCAAGCTTTACCAGATTCTAGATTATGAGTGGGGTGCATGCCATCCATAAAAACGACGGTTTCGTCGTCTTTTAATTGACTCGCAAACTCCTCATAGTTTTTTTTAAATTCAGCTTGATTTTCAGGGTTTAATCCAGAGGGCATAACCGTGGTTTGTTTGTACTTAAATCCAAGCTGATGAAGTAGTGCAATGCATCCGGGTTTTGTATCCATCTCTCCATCGCGGTATCGTCTTTTCTTCGAGTATTAATATTTTGGCTATTTCTGTGCAATTGTATCCATCACTCAGCATCAGAATCGCTTTGATTCGATCTTTACTTTTGGCGTCTCGCACGGACCCATGAAAGTCTCTCAGTTCTTCTTTTTCTGTTTCGGTTAGGCTAAATTTAGCCATGACACTATTGTCTCAAATACATCCCCTAAAATCCCATGGATAGTTTCTGTTAGGTCGGACTTTCTATTTTGGACTGGCTATATATCAACAATCAACTGGGCTTAACCGTTTAATAATTGATAAGTTGTTTTCTTCATCAGACTTGCTTTTACTTGAAACTAAATGGCAGCTTTCTTTTTTTAGGGATAATTTTCCTTCTTCAAATGTAAAATGGTTTCCAAATAATCGACTTTCAGTGCCTACAAAGAATCAATCTAAAACTGCTAAAAAATTCTTTTTTGCAGGGCATATGAGAAAAGAGAAAGGTGTCGATATTATTATCGAGGCGACTAAAGATCTTTCTGAAAAATGTGAAGTTTATTTTATGGGTGAGGTAGTAGATGACTTTTTAATAGACAAAATTAATGAATATCCTCATATGCATTTTTTAGGAGAGCTTAGTCATTCGGATTTACTTTCTAAAATCGAAACATTTGATGTGTTACTGTTTCCTAGTTATTACTCTCAAGAGGGATACCCTGGGATATTGGTTGAATCATTATTTTTTGGAAAGCCGGTTATCGTTTCTAAGTTCAGAGCGCTTCCTGAACTAGTGTCTAACAATGGTTATATAATTGAACCGAAATCTTCTCAAGAGTTAAAAACAAGGGTACTTGAATTGATTTCAGATGAAAAATTGTTTCAAGGTATGAGTGACGCTGCCTATGTGTATGCCTCTAAATTTGATGCAAAATTTTGGTGTAAAGAAATGATTAAAGAAATTGAACTTGTGAGGAATAAAGAGTAATATTGGCCTTATGATTTTTAGATCAAAAGCACCACTTCGTATAGGTTTAGCCGGTGGAGGCACAGACGTTAGTCCATATTCTGATGAATATGGCGGTGCTATATTGAATGCAACTATTAATTACTTTGCTTACTGTAGTATCAAACTTTTAGATGGTGACAAGGTTATATTAAATTCGTATGACCAGAAACAACGAGTAGAACTAGATACCTCTTCAACCCCCTTAAAAATGGATGGCACGCTTGATCTCTTAAAAGGGGTCTATAATCGTATTGTTAAAGATTTTATTAAACGCCCTGTTTCTTTAGAACTTACTACTTTTGTAGATGCACCTCCTGGGTCAGGATTAGGCTCGTCTTCGACGTTAGTAGTAGCTATTATCGGTAGTTTTGTAGAATGCTTTAAACTTCCGTTGGGAGAGTATGACATTGCTCACTTAGCTTATGAAATTGAGCGGGTTGATCTAAAAATGGCTGGCGGTAAACAGGACCAATATGCGGCTACTTTTGGTGGGTTTAATTATATGGAATTTTACAAAGACAATAAAGTGATTGTGAATCCTTTAAGAGTTAAACCTCAATATATAAATGAGTTAGAACATAATTTGATTTTGTACTATACGGGCACGAGTCGTTTATCCTCAAAAATTATTGAATCTCAGATGGCTAATGTAAAGTCAAAATCTCTAAAGTCCATTGAATCAATGGATAAACTTAAAGAACAAGCGGTGTTGATGAAAGAAGCTATATTGAAAGGTAATATTGACGAGATTGGGGGAATTTTAAACTATGGCTGGAAACACAAAAAGAATATGGCTGAGGATATATCTAACTCTGTAATTGATGATATTTATGATGCGGCACTTAAAGCAGGTGCAACAGGCGGTAAGCTTTCTGGCGCTGGAGGTGGAGGCTTTATGATCTTTTATTGCAAAGAAAATATGAAATACGAAGTTGAGTCAGTTCTAGGTGAGATTGGGGGCGTTGTAAAACGATTTCAATTTGTACCTGATGGTTTATCAACTTGGGCATCGAATTAGAAGCGACTGTATGGACCTTATTAAATCTATAATTAAATCATCAATAAGTATGAAATCAAAGATACTTGAAGATGCTGTGTTGTTTGGAAAATTGAAAGAGGTATCTAATGCTCAATATTTAGTGGCTGAGTTTAAACCTAAAACATGAACTCATTTCTTATACTTACTCCAAATTAAATGGATAACTCTTCTAAATTATTATTTATTTATCTAGATAATTTAACGCCTGTTGATTCTGGAAGTAAAAAGCTTTCAGTAGAGTTGCTTAAATATTTGAGTCGAAATAACGTCCAATTAGACTTATTTTATTGTTTTCATAAGAAAGAAAATGATAGTAGTTTAGATAACTATCTTAATAAGATATATTCTATAAAGAATCCACTATCTAATATTATTTTGAAGATAGTTAATAAATGTTTAAACTTTTTTTCTTTGACACCCTATACTAAAGACAAAATATTTAAACGTTGTATAAAAAAGAAGCTTACTCCGATTATAGATGATTATGACATAGTATTACTTCATTATGTTAAAAATATTAATGTCCTCCCAAAAAGTGTTTTAAAAAAAAGTATTGTTTTTACTCATGACTTATATTTTAATCGCTATCGGTCCTTAAATAATAAAGGACTGATTTCAGAAACGTTAGCTAAACTCTACGAAAACGTTGAAGTATCGATAATTAGAAAGTTTGCTATATCGTTAGTAGTAACTGATCAAGAACAAAAACTATTAACTCCTTATTTGGATCCAAAAAAAATATTAAATGTTGGAGCCCCTTTTTCTGTTGAAAAATGTAATTACAAAGACTGGGACTATACTTTTTTATTTGTAGGCTCAAATTTTGATCAAAATATTGAAGCTCTCAGAAATTTTATAGATAACTATTTTAAACATCTTTCTTCGGTGAAATTATTAGTGGTAGGCAATATTTGTAATTCTATTTATGTTAGATCGCTGAGCAGTAAATTTAGTAATGTTGACACTCTTGGCTATGTAAAAGACCTCAAACCTTTGTATGAAAGTTCTCAGTTTGTACTTGCTACACTTGTATATGGAAGTGGCATAAAGCTAAAGGTCTTGGAAGCAATGGCTCACGGGGCTTGTGTAATAGCTTCTAATGTCGCCTTAGAAGGAATTTCTGCAGTTCATATGCAAGACCTTATTAATATTGATAAAGTCGATAATATTGAAAAGATAATTGAGCAGTATTCTGATAGAGAACGATGGCTGGCTATGTCATTGAAGGCTCAGAAATTTATTAGTAATAATTTTTCAGAAGAGCGATTATTTAAGCCACTTTTGAATGTAATCAATAATCAATTTAGCTGATTTTCCATCTCCATAAGGATTGTTTTTCTGAGCAATGTTTTTGTAGTTCTCGGGATTGTCCAATAAAAACTGTACCAGACTAACGATCTTATTCTCATTAGTTCCCGCTAGTAGAGCTGTCCCAGCGTCTATTCCTTCTGTACGTTCAGTAAGCTCTCTTAAAACGATTACAGGCTTTCCTAAACTAGGGGCTTCTTCTTGTATGCCTCCTGAGTCGGTTAAAATTATTTTACAATGTTTCATTAGGTAAATGAGGTGGGGGTAGTTTAATGGGTCAATAAGCGTGATATTAGATTGATTATCTAAGAGTTTATATACTTGGTTTTGTACATTTGGGTTGAGATGGACCGGATAGACTATTCTAGTATCAGGATAAAGCAAAGCAATTCTTTTTAGGGCGTTACATATTTGTTTGAATGGCTCACCAAAATTTTCTCTTCTATGACTAGTTACTAAAATAAATTCTTTTGTTGTATCTATTTTCTTATTTAAAAAAAAGTTTACAATCTCTTTACTTTGTTTGTTTTTAATAATGTCTAATCCATAATCAAGAGCGTCGATTACTGTGTTACCTACAATGGGATGGTGTTTTACAATTCCCTCGGTTTCTAGATTATCTTGTGCTTTTTGTGTTGGTGGAAAGTGGAGGTCAGCTACTGTGGAAATAATTTTTCTATTTGCTTCTTCTGGAAAAGGGGACTGTTTATTAAAACTTCTTAGCCCGGCCTCAACATGAGCGATTGGAATCTGCTGATAAAAACTGGCTAGTGCTGAGGTCATAGCCGTTGTTGTATCGCCTTGAACTACAACCATATCAGGCTTAGTTTTACTTAGTAAATTACCACTTTTATTTAATAAGGATGTTGTTAAGCTTGTTAAGGTTTGATTTGTGTCCATTACTTGTAAAGAGTAGTCAGGCTTGATATCAAAAAAGTTAAGAATTGGATGTAATAATTCAATGTGTTGCTCAGTTGAACAAACTTGTATTCTAATGTCTTTTCTTTTTTTACACTCAAGAATGAGAGGTGCTATCTTTATAGCTTCTGGACGAGTCCCTATAAAAAATAATATTGTTTTAATATATTTCTCCGAAAGGTTTAGCTATATTGTTGAATATAGAAAAGTATGGTCTGTTTTAGTTGGTGCTTGAAGTCTTCTTTAGATGCCCAGTTTAACTCAGTTTCAATTTTACTTGGGTCTATAGCATAACGTTGGTCATGTCCTGGGCGGTCTGTAACAAAGGTAACTAATTTGTAGTATGACTCTAAATTACTAGACGGTTTTACTTCGTCTAAGATGTCGCAAATTGCCTTTGTAAGCTCAAGATTATTCTTTTCGTTTCGTGTTCCTATATTGTAAGTGTGGCCGGTTTTTCCTTTGTGAAAAATTTGGTCGATGGCTTCACAGTGGTCAGTCACAAATAGCCAGTCTCTTATATTTTGACCGTCTCCATAAATGGGGATGGGGTTTTGAGATAATGCATTTCTAATAATTGTTGGAATTAGTTTTTCACCATGTTGTTTTGGTCCAAAATTATTTGAGCAGTTACTAATAGTAATATCTAGTCCAAAAGTCTTATTGTAGGACCTAACTATAAAGTCGCTACTGGCTTTTGAAGCTGAGTAGGGTGAGTTTGGAGCGTAGGGTGTTGTTTCTAGAAAGAATCCTTCATCGCCTAAACTGCCATAAACTTCGTCTGTAGACACATGATGAAATCGTGCATTTTCAAACTCTGGCTTTATTTTAAATGGAGCGTCGAACCATGTTTTTCTAGCTGCTTCTATAAGATTAAATGTTCCTTTAATATTTGTATCTATAAATACTTCCGGGCCTGAAATTGAGTTATCGACGTGGCTTTCTGCAGCAAAATGAAAAACACCATGAAACTTGTGAGTTTCAAATAGTTGATTAATGAATGGTTTGTCGGTGATGTCACCTTCAATAAAGGTGTGATTTGGACTGTTTGGGTCTGTTTCAATATTATCTAAATTGCCAGCGTATGTTAAACAATCTAAATTGATTATGTGATAGTCGTTTCCGTGTTTTTTTAAAAAGTAATCAATGAAATTACTGCCAATAAATCCGGCCCCACCTGTAACTAGTAGTGACTTCATAGCAGATTATCAGCCATTTTTAATAAATATTGTCCGTAACTATTTTTTT
>QFBU01000061.1 GCA_003265975.1 Candidatus Marinamargulisbacteria bacterium SCGC AAA071-K20 | reverse complement strand
AATAGTCAGAGCGGCAGGGTAGTCAGGTGGAAGATGTGTTTTGAGTCAGTCAGAAATCCAGTAAATGAGTTCTTATAGCTCAAGTTCAGGAATCTTAGACATTACTTTTTCTGTAAAAGAGCTTGGATGGAAGTCTGAATAGGCTGCTTTTAATTCTAAAGAATTTTTATGTACTTTGTCTTTATTATATAATTGGTCTTTTAGTGAAATGTTTTTCTTGTGCATAGGCTCATTACTTTAAACTTGTGGCTCGATAAATGGTCAAGGAAGGGTGAATTTTGTTTTTTTTTTTTTTTTTTGCTTCGGATACCTTTTTTTCTTATATTACTGTTTTCTTAGCAGGAGACATCTTCGCTACTGCCTTTTTCACAGTTTTTTTAGCTGTTGATTTCTTTACTGCCTTTTTCACTGTTTTCTTAGCTGCTGTACGTTTAGTAGCTGCTTTTCTTACAGTTTTCTTTGCTGCTACCTTTCTCTTAGTTCTTGCCATTTTAATTTTCTCCTTAGAATTGTGTTTAGAGCCTGAGCTCTTATTTCTATGAACTGTATTTACCCTCATATTAAAACCTTAAACATGTTGAGGCTAAGGCTGTTCAGAATGCACGGCTATTGATTCAGCGTTGTTACCGTTTTTTATATTAATAACAGAACCTGATTAACAGGCTTAACCTCCTTTTGATTTTTTTGCTTCGTTTTGCCACTGGGTTTGGTTGTTATATACTTTGTTTATGTATTTTTTGCTTCTCTGTGTACATATCTCGTTTGGAGCTTTTGCTCTTTTCAGTGGTTATTTGGACGGTTTTATAAAATCTGTATGACTATTGTTAAACGGAAACTTGCTTTAACCGCTACCGACAAAGTTGTATCTGGAGCGATGTTAGGTGTTTCTGTACTGGTACTTATTATATGTATGTTTGATAAATATGCATTTCCTAGCCCAGATTTTAAAGTGATCTCTATAGTATTTGCCTCATTTGGCTTTGTTTTTAGTGTGTCCGAGTTATTATTGTCAGAAATTATTTGGGATAGCGTTGGATATATTGGTAAACAGCGGCGCTTGTTACCTTGTCTGGATTTTTGCCTATTCCTCCATTAATAGCATGGCTTGGTCCCACTGCTATTGGAACACCATTCATCTCTTATCAGAACATTAAATTGAGGTTTTCTAATCTGAAATAAGTTTTATTTGAAACGTTGCGTCCCTACTCTTCGATAATTAAGTAGTGCGCTGCTTACCAGTAAAAAGCGTGTAGAACTTTAAGTTCTTGCTCAACATGAACTAAATAATGGACCTGAATATCAAAGCGCCTACTGTTTCCAAATCTATTTTTAAATGCGATTACTGGCTCTCCCGACTGAGTGCCATCTAGATATTGTCTGTATCCAACTGAAAGCGTTGACCTCCATTTTTCAAACGGGGTACTTACAAATCCCACTCTTGGGTTTATGGCAACGTGGCCTTTTTCTCCACCCATTTGTAATCGTCCATCAAGCATTACAAACACATTTATTTTCGAAAGAGCGACGGCTTTTCCTATTCCGCCATCAAGCGATAACACCGTATTTCTTTTATTTTTCAAGTCTTCGCCTTCAAACCCAAACCTCACATTCCACGCTCTTTGTGTGTCTCCTGGTAAATGGGTTTTACTGGCATTTAACGTTTCTACAGCGATGATATCAAACTTATTTAACCATACCGACTTGTCGCCAAACCCAAGCTGAATGTCGAACATTGTTAACTTAGAATTTGGTAGACGCCCTTGGTTCATAGTTAAGAGGTCATAATAAGCCGGTCTAAAGTTAAATTCACCTTCATAGCCATGAGAAGAATTTTTTAAAGCAGTTAATTGTAATCGACTAATTTTTTGGCCCTCATGTGGTTTACTTGGTCTATAGTCTAGAACCGGTCGTGCAGACTGCGGCATTCCAAAACGCTCTATTAACAACTGTTGTTTAATTACTTTATATTTTTTCTCATCGTTTCTTGCTTGCTGATATCCTACATAGTCAAACAGCGTGTCTAATACTATTTGTTTGTTTTTTAACTTTAATGATTGATACTTTTTGTTTGTTTTTAAGTTAAAGTCTTCGGCTAAACACTTAACAATAGCTTGATTTTGTTTTGAAAGAGTACTGTAAGATTTATAGAATTGATTCTGTCTGGAAGGAAAATACCTCACTTTAGTAACCAATGGCTTTCCATCTACTTTTTGCTCTACTAATTGGTCAAATACTGTAAACGGCATGGAATATGGCGTATGTTTTGGGAAGATGTATTCAGGTGTCACTAATTCTAAAAGATCGGCCATTCTGGTCGCGCAGTTGTCGTCTATAAAATAATACACATATTTTTGGCCTAGTAGTTCCCAACTATGAGCCACTAAGAAGTCCGTACTTTGTTTACTTAAATTGAGTTTATATTCCCAGACATCTCTTAACTCAGTTTGCGTGTACCTATGATTATGTCGGTAAAAATAGTGGTCTGTAAATGCCGCTTTATACCCGCCAAATAAGCCTCTCATAATGTAGTTAAATTCGTTTTCTTTAGGAGGAAGTAAGGCTCCATAATTTAGGGTTCTGTCTAAATAGTCATCTGAGAGTTTTTCTCCCTCTTTGTTGAATTTCAAAAGGATATGCCCGTAAAAAGAAGCTGGGTTTTTTAAGTATCCGCTAGCAAATAAGACACTTATTGAGTCTACTTCTCCATTTAGAGACCACCGTTTAAAGTTTTGACAGTCTATTTTTGGAATATCCGTATTCTCTAATTTTAATTGTGAGCTTAACCACATATATCTTGCTGGATATGTGCATTGTGCATGTTCATTATTATTTTCTGATGGGCTTAGTAGTAGTGCCATTAAAGTGGCGTCCATCTCAGCTTTTGGGCTTAGATGGCCCTCTGGCGACAAAAAGAATTCGGGAGATACGATGTCACTTGAAAATTGTCTTGAAAACACTTTTTTTCTGTAATGTAATAATTTTAACCAGGTGGGGTCTTTGTCTAGTTGGGCAGTTGTGGCTTGAGCGATCAGGTCGTCAATTGTTGATACGTTTTGGGTGGCAGTTATTGTGCCTATTGGAATGAGTAGTGCAAATAAAAGTAAACTAACTAAGCGGCGCATTTATGGGTCCTTATTTAAAGAAAAAAAAAGGCCCATCCAAATTGATGAGCCCTTCCTTTAATTAATTTAAGCTAAAATTATATAGCTGTGCATTGTCCTTGAAAGTCGTTTCCGATTGTTGAAGTTACAATGTTGAAATACGCTTCTGCGTTGTCAGTTCTAGCGTTTGTAGTGTAGTCAGACCCTTGAACAGTTTTTGAGAAATCTGATCTTACAGATGTCATAATGTTGTCTCTAGAAGCAGAGTCACATCCTAGAATGTCTAGCATAGCTGTAACGTGATCTCCAGAACCTGTTGCTGTGTTTTCTACAATACTTTCAAATGTTTCGTTGATGAACATAGCTGATTGAGCTTTGTCACTTGAACAAGTTCCTGGTGAAGATATTTTTGAAGATGTTGCTGTTGTTCCCCAATCCCAAGTAATGTTTACAATTGCGGCTGCTGTTCCGTTATCAGGAAATACCATTGCTCCAAGTCCACAATCTTGCCAAATGTTAACTCTTGCCGTTGCTGTTCCAGCAGAAAGCATTAACAATGCCCCTACTAATAATAAACTTAATTTCTTTTTCATAATTTAATTCTCCTTTGGTATATAATGATTATTTATAGTTACTAAATGCCAGTAAATCAATTATCAATAGTTCTTTAGTACGATATGATTAATAGAGTTATGAACATAAAATATACATTAATGTTTTTAATAGGTCTTACACTTGCAGGTATTTTTGACTGTGGGGCGCTTGTGTTTCTTCATTTTGGAGCTAGCGATATTTGTACCGGTGGTGGTTGTGATGCTGTTATGAGTAGCAGTTTTTCGCATGTTCTTGGTATTCCTCTTTCTATTTTTGGCTTAGTTTATTACTTTAGTTTGTTTACATTGTCCTTAAGACAACGATTTTTCCCTCGTCCTCACCTTATGAATTGGGTCTTTAATTTGTCTAGTATTGGTGTGTTAGTTTCTGTGTATTTTGTTTTTCTTCAGGCATTTATTATTGGTCAGTGGTGCCCTTTTTGTTTGATTTCTGCGGGCCTTAGTTTGGGGGTTTTTCTTGTTTCATTATTTCAAATTAGAAAGTCTTCTGCTCCTTTATTATCTTTTGAAAATGGGAAACAAGAAGGCGTGTCGGTTGCTTTTATTAGCCTCGTTGTATTTTCTGTGTTTTTTGGAACTCATTATTATAAGGGAAATACGTCTTCAGGGTCGTCGTACTCTCGTGTTGCGGCTGTCATCGACGGCAACCCTATTACGCTTAGAGAAATAGATAAAGAACTAGACCTGTCGTTTTCTAAAAAGAAAATTGATATTTATAAGAAACGATTAGCCATACTCGAAAAAAAACTACTCACAGTTGAGGCTCAAGAACGCGGGCTTAGCATTGGTCAATTGTCTAAACAAATCATTCAAAAAGAAATGACTTCAATTTCTGACAGAGACATAAAAACGTTTTACGAAAAAAATAAGTATAAGTTCCCTGGAAAATCTCTGAAGGAACTAGAAGCTGATATTAAATATACATTAACTTATGCGCATACTAGGCAAGTGATTCTTTCGTTTGTCTCTCAAATGAAAAAGGACCACCACTTCGAAAATCATCTCCCTAAAGACTTTTATTTAACAATTAAACCTAACCCCCTCCTTGAAAGTTTTATTGGTCCTGAAAAAACTAAGTTAGTAATCACCCTGTTTTATGACTATGAATGTATTCATTGTAAAAAGGCTTTCGAAAAAACACTTGCTCTACAAAAACAATATTCTAATGACGTAAGCGTTCAATTTAGGAACATGCCTATTTCTAGCCACAAAGGGTCTCATCTAAAAGCTATTTCGGCAATTTGCGCTCAAGACCAAGACATTTTTATTAATTATTCTCAAAAGTTATTTGAAGATTTAAAACCCTCTAAAACTTTAGATTTAATAGAGATCGCTGCCGCTTTAGGCGCTGATGAGGCTAGATTTAAGAGCTGTTTAGAGTCTGAAAACGCTGCTGATATTTTGGACGCAGATATTGAAGAAACAAAACGTTTGTCGCTCACTGGTACCCCTAGTTTGTTTTTTAATGGGGAGTATATGTTGGGGTTTCCTGATGAACCTGTTTTAAATACGCTTTTGAATGATCTTAATATTTCTGATTAAACGATCTTTTCTTACTGGGTAACTTTCAACTGTCTAGTCAATTCATACCAATGTTTGTCGTCTTTTAAGTAAGAAAAATAGGTTTGAAAATGAGGTTCTTTTTGTTGAATTGAACACCAAGCCGAAAAATGGATCTGCCTCATAAGCTGTAGGGTTCTTATAATTTTTACTTCTTTTTTTGGAAACGGACGAAAGGTCTCGTATCCTTTTTGGATGAGTTCTAATTCGTATTCGCAGTCTTGCCAGTGATTTGGAAGTAACATAAAAATGTCTTGGATGGCTGGGCCTATTACCATGTCGTCGAAGTCTATTAGCTTTAGACCTTCTTCGGGGCGGTAAATTAAATTACCTCTGTGGCAGTCACCATGAAGAGGAAATAGTGTTGTGTTTTCTATCAGATCGTTTTGAGTATTTATAAACCCCGTGATGGCTTGTTTTACTTGGTCTTCTAGATGGAAGGGAATTATTTGCTGTTTTAGTAGCGTGTCTAGATGTGTTGTTGTTATATTTTTTGGCGTCCAAATATCTCTTTTGAAAGGCGTAAATTTTTCTAAACTTAAATGCAGGCGTCCAATAATTCGACCTACTTGCTCCCACTGGGCATCTGTAAATTCGTCCACTGTTCGTCCACCGCATTTAGGAAAGCATGTAAAATGGATATCATTCTTGGTAAACAGCGTTACATTGTTAAATGGAATGGGACAGATTACCGGAATGTCTAATGCTGCCAAGTGACTAAGCACGTCATGTTCAGACTGAATCATGTCTTTAGACCATCTTCCAGGGCGATAGAATTTAACAATAATCCTTTCTTTTGTGTCTTTAACTTCTAGCTCGTAAACTCTATTAATATAACTTTTTCGCTGCAGGCATAAATTAGCGAGCTTGAGCCCGGTTGCAGACTCTACGTGGTCAAATAATGTAAGTTCGTCTAAATGGTCCCAAATACTCATGTGGTTCAAGGATATCATATTCTGGTCAGTTATTTTGTTTTGTTGTACGCTAATATTTATGAAAAACATTACAATTATTATAGCAAGTAAGAACAAAAACCTTGAACTTGCACATGCCTTTGAGTCAGCGTTAACCGCTGCAAATGTGCCTGTTAGACTCCTTAATTTAGTAGACACCGATATGCCCTTATACACTCCAAAAACTGACAAAGAGCATGGTGTTCCACAATCAATTTTAGACGAAGCGGCTCTTTTAAAAAAAACAAACGGATTCGTAGTAATCGCGCCTGAATATAATGGCGGAATCCCTCCAGTTTTAACTAACTTTTTGGCGTGGGTCAGTCGAAGTTCTGAAGACTGGCGCGACTGCTTTAACGGTAAGCCAGCAGTCATCGCTACTCATAGTGGTGGCGGTGGAATAAACGTTTTAGTGTCCATGCGAACTCAATTAGCTTACTTAGGGGTTAATGTTATTGGACGTCAAATTCATACCAATTTTTCAAAAGCACTTAGCCAAGACTCACTAGACGCTGTCGTGTCTCAGTTAATTACCTCGTAACTTAAAAAGAGGCTTCTAGGTTAACACGCGATACCTCTATGTTATCGGCTAATTCTTTACTTCTTTGTAACTCGCTTGTCTTTCTCCCGCGGTTGGAAAATAACTTTTAAAGTCTACATGAATATGGTTTTTTTAAGAATTTGATTGAGTAAAACCAGCCCAGGCCGGCTGTTCTAACGTCGGCTATTCTAAGCACGGTTTATCATCAAAGTCGCTGCCCATTTCGGTAGGCGTTTGAGGGGACTCTATTATTGAGGTACACGCTAAAACTTTATACCCTAGGTATTAAATTCCATTAATTTTCTCCGCTAAATCAAAATCTTTTTGAGTCACTCCATTCTCAGTATGTGTATATATACTCACTTCAGCATAGCCCCATCCTAATTTGATGTCGGGATGATGGCCTTGGATCTCTGCTTCTTCGCCCGCTTTATTTACAAAGTCTAATGCGCAAATGAAATTTTTAAATTCAAAACGTTTATTTAGATGATGATTATTAATTACTTCCCAACCATTCATACTTTCTAGTTTAGATTTAATTTCATTTTCTTCAAATTTTCTCATT
>QFBU01000060.1 GCA_003265975.1 Candidatus Marinamargulisbacteria bacterium SCGC AAA071-K20 | reverse complement strand
ACAATCTTCTAATGTACTCTATCCTTACTATCTAAGGTGGATACTATGAGAAATTTTTATTTCAGGCCTCGTTCTTAAAAAAGCAAGGAACCTCAGCCTTATTAACCTACCACTATTACGCACCTCAATTTGATTTTAGAGAGAGTAAAGGGTCTCTCTCAGATAAGAGATCTTTACCAGAAGTAGATCTAAATATTCAAGAAAAAGTAGAGAAGAGTTGAGATAATGAAGGCATGGAAAAACTCAGGTTAAGTGACGACGAAAAGGCGGAGTTAAAGCGATTTGGAAGTGTGTTCTGAGGGAACGACGGTACTTGCCTTTGAATTGTATAAAAATACTAATGCTATTAGGAATGTGTTTGTTTTTTTAATGACTGGGGTTGCTACTGACTATACAAAAATTGAGCTTTTGTGGTCCAATATTGGCAGACGCACGGCTCTACTTTTACCTCTTCTTACCCTACCCCACATTATTTTAATTGGGATAGGGTTTAATTACTTTTTTTAACCAGATAACTTAAAACTGATACTGCCAGCCTGCAATTACGCTAGAATTTATAGCCATTTGTATACCGTCTAACGACTGAATTACAGGTATAGAAAGTTCGGTTACTAGCCTGTTTTTCATATCCATGTGAGCGTTTAGTCCTAGCCCTATCCTTAACGATTTTCCACCCTTGTTGGTAGTTGCTGTTGGAACCATCGCTGGATTTAGTTGAGCGTCTTCGCCTTGAATGCCTTGCCAATGTTTCCAGGTTACTCGTAACGAACTACTGTAGTTTTTTAGAAATAGTTTTGATATCCAAGATGTTAATTGAACACTGTCGCCTACACTATACTTGTTTTTGTTTAGGCCTAAATGGCTCACCGCTATTGCTTGTATTCCGTACGACCAGGTCTTATGAAACTTGGTAAGCGCAGCTCCGATGGTGAGGTCCACTGTTCCGGACCCTAGTTGCATTGGGTATGGTAGACGCATCGCTTGCCCGTCTCTTTCTCCAATGGACCCTGACGGTAAACTGACTCCAAAAACAGTGTGTAGTTTTTCTTTTTTCAGTGTTCACTACATTAATTAACGACAAGACTTTAATGTCACCTAGTCCGTTTGCGTTTCTTGTAAAAGTGGATCCGTTTCTATGTTTGTGGTCCATCGATTTTCTTATCACTGGGACCATTCCCATAAAGGTCACTCTGTCAGACGGCGCGTACATTACGCCTCCCATCTGCATGGACATGGTCATATTTACCGGGCTTACCATATACTTTTCTAGAACTTCAGATGTGTTTAGTACTGTTCGTTGTTCTAGTACTTCATTCATTTCCATCCACATATATTTGTACGACACCATCAACTCCCCTTTTTTGTGAGTATGGCCGCCCATTACACCTATTGGGGCATGCGAGTCTGGACGATGAGACTCGCTGTCAGTCATATGATGACTATGCGACTTTGCCAAGTTTGTAGTAGGTACTAAAAATAGGCTAAGCGTAGCTACTACTATTAATAAGTATTGCTTCATTTATTTCTCCTTACAAAATTTCAACATAATCTCAGGATTATACCATGTACTTCATGTGAATACTCTATCTGCTTATAGAGTTGTTCCGATTAGTCGGTTAACGGCTACTGTTATTTTAGGGTGGCGTATTTCTTTCGACTTTAACGACTGTATTGCCACCGTTTAAAAAAAATACTTATAGTTTCTCTTGGAATAAACGCAAATATAAGTACTTGTTACTTTTTAAAAAAAGATTATAATCAAATACATGAACAATCCACTATCAGAATATCAATCAAAAACCGCGTTTGACGAAATGTTTTTTAAAAATAAAGTAGTGAGAGAGAGTCACAAATCTCTCAAAGAAAATATAGAAGGACTAGGATCAGAGGATCTAGATTCAAGACAAGATTTAATAGATAAAAGCATGATGAAAATGGGTATAACCTTTAATGTTTATCACGACATGAGAGGAACGGAGCGAATTTTTCCGCTGAATGTTATTCCTCGAGTGATCCCTTTTTCTGAATGGAAAGTTATTGAAGAGGGGCTTCAGCAGCGGATTAAAGCCTTAAATTTATTCATTCAAGATATCTATAATGACCAAAAGATTTTAAAAGATGGAAAGATTCCATCGGAATACATTCTTAACTCATCAACTTTTCTTAAAGAGTGTATGGGCATTACTCCTGCAAAATCAATTTGGTGCCATATAACAGGTACAGACTTGATTCGTGATGAGAATGGAGACTTTGTTGTTCTTGAAGACAACTTACGATGCCCTTCAGGTGTAGCCTATATGCTTGAAAATCGTGAAATCATGAAACGGGTGTATTCAACATTTTTTGAAAAAAGCAATATTTTACCTATTTCAGAATATCCAGATCACTTGCTCAGTATGCTTCGATATCTTTCAGATGTCGACAACCCTACAGTAGCAATTCTTTCTCCAGGAATTTACAACTCGGCTTACTTTGAGCACTCGTTTCTTGCAAGAAAATTAGGTGTCCCGCTCGTACAAGCGAGTGACTTAGTAATTAAAGACAACAAAGTATACATGAAAACTATTAAGGAACTGAAAAGAGTTCACGTTATTTACAGACGAATTGATGATGCATATTTAGATCCGTTGACCTTCAATCCTGATTCTCTATTGGGAGTTCCTGGTTTATTTAAATCGTTTCGAGATGGAAATGTAGCACTTGTAAACGCCCCGGGTACGGGAATTGCTGACGACAAATTGATTTATACATTTGTTCCAGAGTTTATTCGATATTATTTAAATGAAGAACCAAAGCTCAAAAATGTTAAAACATATAATTGCACTGACAAAACTGATCTCAAATATGTTATTGAAAACCTTCCAAAACTCGTTGTAAAAGCAGTAAATGAAGCAGGTGGATACGGCATGTTAGTCGGCCCCGCATCAACAAAGGAAGAGCAAGCTGAATTTAAAGACAAAATCCTAGATGACCCGAGAAATTACATTGCACAGCCTGTAGTAAACTTCTCAACGTCTCCTTCTTATGTAGATGGAAAACTAGGGGCTAGGCATGTTGATCTTAGACCCTATATTATTTATGGTGAGGAAATAAAAATAGTACCTGGTGGACTTTCAAGAGTAGCGTTAAAAGAAAATTCTTTGGTTGTAAATTCTAGCCAAGGTGGGGGGAGTAAAGACACATGGATAATCAAATAACGTTAAGTCGTGTAGCTAACTCATTATATTGGATGGGACGACATTCAGAACGAGCTGAGTCATTAATACGTATTTTAGATGCTCATCTAAAATTATCTATGGACTTAAGTACAGGTACTCAATATTTTTGGAAAGCAATACTTTCTGCGGTTGGGTGTCTAGATAGTTATACAGAAAAATATAAAACGATAGAAAGAGACAATGTTTTACATACACTTATTTTAGATTCAGAATGTTCGGAATCTCTACTTAATGTCATTTGGCATGCGCGTGAAAATGCACGCTCTATTCGAGAACGTATTACGGCAGAAATGTGGCTGGACATAAATGAGTTATATTTACGCATCAGTGGATTTTCAGAATCTCCTAAATTAGATGGAGATGCCCTATTAGAATTATTAGATGATTTAAAATTAAGAACTCGCTCATTTCAAGGTGGATGGTTTCATACAATGTCGCACAATAAAGAATGGCAATTTTCACAATTGGGCATGTACATTGAACGTACTGATCAAATTTCACGAATCATTGATAACTTCCATAGAACGCTTACCGAGTTAAAGGATGATGCTTCTACGAGTTTATTTAAATGGCGAGCGGTATTAGATTCTTTAAGTGCAACAGAAATGTACCAAAAAACGTATGGAGTTATGACTGTAAACTCTATTTTAGAGTTTGTTTTCCTGAATAATGAGCTGCCACGATCTATTAGATTCTCCATACAGGCAGCACATACAGCACTTCTTAATATAACTGAAAACAAGGGCGGTTCTTTTCAATCTAATGTTGAAAAGAAATTAGGACGAATGAAAGCAAATTTTGATTTTATTGACATTAAAGAGATCAGCCAATTTGGAATTGAGGAATACAACGAACGTATTCAATCAAGAATTGCTGAAGTTCATGATCTTATTAAGATTACTTTTTTTGAATTATCAGAAGAAAAGGTTTTGTCCTATACTAATTAAATGGCAATTTTAGAAGTTAATCACTCTACACAATATTCGTACAGTGAACCTATAGTGCTTAACGATCATCTGCTACGATTGGTAGCGACAGACAATAGAAGTCAAAAAGTTATTTCACAAACTGTCGATGTTTCACCAACACCCACACGTTTGTTCCTTGAGACTGATAATGAGTCATATACATGTGTAAAAATGAATTTCACTCCAATCAGCACGACTCATTTAAATATTAATACCAGATTAATGATTGATACAACCTTTCCTGAATTGGAACGGCTGGATAATTTAAAATCGATCTCATATCATGAAAACACTATTGCTTATTTGAACGAATCTCCAGAACTCCAGCCCTTCCTATTAACTACTGACTCTTCACAAACTCTTGGTAATCAAGTAAATAGGCTTTTAGATTTATCGGATCATCATTTAGGATCGTTTATTTTTCAACTTCTTAAATGGGCAAAGGCAACATTTGTTACTGAATATCGGGAATTTGGGGCTGCAAGAATGAGCTCTGATACCTTATATTCGTGTCAGGGAACATGTAGAGACATTGCTGTGTTAGTAATGGATATGTTACGTATAGCAGGAGTACCCGCTGGCTTTGTAAGTGGCTATTATTACGATACCTCTTCGTATCGAGAGACTTATGACTTGCATGCCTGGATTCAATGCTATGTACCTGAGCTTGGCTGGGTGGGGTTAGATCCTGGTACGGGGGAATGTTGTAGTGATAAATATATAAAGTTGTGTTCTAGTTTTATCCCCATCAACTGTAGCCCTGTTGATGGGACATTTATGGGTTCTGCAAGCTCGACTCTAAAATCATGTATTTCGATTAATAGCCTTCCTGGGTAGTTAGTAATCACATAAATAGGATCCATTCTTTGTCTGTATTATTTATAGATTCTGTTATTTTTTTATCTTCAATCATGTTCATTCACCTCACTTTTTGTTTGTAATTATTAATATTAGGAACTATCTATTACATAAATAATATCCAGTCTTTATCTGCTTTACTTATAGGGTCAATTATTCTTATATCATCCATCATTATTAAAACCTGCCTTTTCTTGATAAATAAGGTATTCCCTGCTTAATGAACTTCAAACATTTATTTTAATAAAGTAAGCGCACCGAGAACCCACATAGTCAAAAAGATCTCCAAATAGGCTTCCATAACGAATTTGAAATAGCACCTGGAATTGAGGCATGAAAAAAGAAAAATACTTACGCATTCTAATATGATCGCGGTATTATACTATTTATGCATGTGAATCCGATATCTGCTTATAGATTTGTTCCGATTAGTCCGTTAAAGAGTACTAAAAAGTCTGGCTCTACTAAAAAAATAAAGTCTAGCTCTTCTAGCACTAAGAGTGAGCGACTTACCGATGCCGACGATGTAATTATTGAAGATACTTTAGAAATTTTATCTGAAGACGAAGAATCGTCGCAAGCTGCGATGGAATACAAAGACGAGTTTGCAGAAGTGGGGGCCGGATTTGATGTTGAATTATTTAAACTACAACTAAGTGAAGCGGCTGATGTCGCTGAGTTTTATGATGATCTCCCCCAATTTACAGCCTACAAAAAAATGATTTTTTATCAGTCGTTTAAGCAACTGAGCTTACCTGAGGCACTCATTTATTATGCCGTGTTGCATCAAAAACTGCCATCTACATTTAATGCCCGATTAAAATTAGAAAAAAAGCCACATTGGAAGCAAGCACTTGCACTTAGACTTGAATTATTTAGTGGCGCTACTGTTATTTTGGGGTGGAGTATTTATTTTGACTTTAACGACTGTATTGCAACCGTTTACGAAAAAGGAAAACAAGTAGCTTGGCTTAGATATGTTATTCGAGGACAAAAACTCGAGGAAATTGACGGCCATTTTAAAGGGAAGCCATTTATTTTGGATCCGGTATGGAGTCCCCATAAAAAGGGAGATTTGAAACAGGAATACATTACGTTTGGCTCGAAGAGATATGCTCTACTTTATTCTGAAAATGAAAAATTTTCTGTTTGGCATTCGCCTTCTGGTGAAAAACAATTTCGTACAAAACACAAAAAACTTAAGCGAGATAAAAACCGAATACTGACTCAAAAAAAGGTTACCTTTACCCCTTACAAGGGTCAGATGAAACTACTTTATGTCAAAGGGATCTTGATTCCTGTTGGTGGGCAGTTTTCTTTTTCTTGTTAATAGGCGCCTACCCTTTACTTATTCTTTGAATAAATAAAGATACTTTTCGTAGCCTTCTTCTTTGAGTTTATTTTTTGGTATGAATCTTAGCGCTGCTGAGTTGATGCAGTATCTGAGACGTGTGGGTTTAGGACCATCTTTGAAGAGGTGTCCTAGGTGTGAGTTTGCTTGTTTGCTTCTTATTTCAGTTCTAGGGAATATTAGTTTATAGTCTGTTTTTCTTTCTATATTGTCTTCATCGATGGGTTTAGTAAAACTTGGCCATCCTGTACCGGAATCAAACTTATCTGTTGAACTAAACAAGGGATCTCCATCAACAATATCAACATAAATTCCTTTTATTTTATTGTCCCAGTAGGCGTTTTCGAAGGGGGGTTCTGTGCCGTCTTCCTGAGTGACTCTATATTCTAGTTCTGATAGTTTTGTTTTTAAATCTAGTTTTTTCACGCTTTGAGTTCCTTTCCAATTTTTATTAATAAAGTCCACGCGTCCGGACCCTTTTTTATAGCTATTATAGTGGACCGCATTTTTTTTGAAATAGTTTTGGTGTGCCTCATTCGCTGGAAAAAAAGCAGCGGCTGGCAATACTTTTGTAACGATGGGTTTTTTGAATTTTTTTGAGTCTTCTAGCTCTTTTTTGGACTCTTCTGCGATTCTTTGTTGGTCTTCTGAGTGATAAAAGATAGCGGTTTTGTAATGATCACCTTTGTCGGCAAATTGGCCTTGAGTGTCAGTTGGGTCGATTTGATGCCAGTAGGTTTCTACAAGGTCTATGTAACTTACCTCTCTTGAATTATAGATTACTTCAACGGCTTCTAGGTGATCTGTTTGACCTTGAGACACCTCTTTATAGGTGGGTGATTTTGTGGATCCGCCTGTAAAACCAGAGACGGCTGAAATTACGCCATTGTGGTTTTCGAAAGCGGCTTCGATACACCAGAAACATCCGCCTGCGAATGTTGCTTTTTCTAGTTTGTTTTTGGCCATTGTTATACTCCCTAGTCCTAGAAGTAAAATACAGACTGTAGTTAGAA
>QFBU01000006.1 GCA_003265975.1 Candidatus Marinamargulisbacteria bacterium SCGC AAA071-K20 | reverse complement strand
TTGGACAAAGAAATCTTAAAAAAATTGGGAAACAATACGAAATGATTTATGAAGGAAATGGTTTAGGACGAACTAGTTTTCAAGCCCCAGAAGTAGACGGTCAATTACTAATTGAAAATAGTGAGAATCTTGTTGTTGGTCACTTCTACACCATTGAAATTACAGGAACTACTAACTACGATCTAGAAGCGAAAGTAGTTTAATAAGTATAGTTTTCAAAAAACAATTTCATTTTTTCAAATATTTTAGAGGTCATTTCTATACTTTTTTTACTACTTTTTGGTAAAACTTTCCCGTCTATACTTTGTATTGGAGGACATTTGATTCCTTCATTTGAAAATATTCGGGTTGCTGACAATGCAAACAAGAAGTTGAAATTCAAAGCTTCTTCATAAGTCACTGATGTTTCTAAGTAGTCGTATCCACAGCCTGTGACTATTTCTTTTAATAATCTGATTGTTGTACTTTCTAGTACTTTTCCTTTGTTAGTATCTGAACTTTTATTCTCTAGAGGAATAAAGCGAACTTGGTTTTGCTTATCGATACCCATAATTCCGAAAGTAGCTCCCTCAAGAATATAATGTGGATACTCAGGCGAGGTAAATACAACTTCGTGTAGTAAGCATTGCACTTCTTTACTTTCAAAATGCTTATATTCATCTAAGAAGGTAGGCCGTTTGAGCATTGATTTTACTAAAGTGTATAGGCTCTCCTCTTGATGAGGGTAAAGAGTTTGTAGTGAACTTTCTATTTTTAAACGATTGTTTTTTAAGTCATGCATTATTAGTCTAAATGAATGTTGTTGTTGCACAGGCCAATTACTGTACATTGAATATAAGTCTTTAATTGAAACGTGATTTTTTTCAAGCGCCTTACATAAGTAATAAGTATTTATAGCTGAAAGAATATGATCCCCTTGAATTCCACCTAAATAAAGAGTGGGTTTAGCATCAGCTATTTCTCTTTGATAAGGAAAGCTAAAAATATTGATCCCTTTGTCAAATGTCCAGTCAGCTTTTATGTCCATAGGATTTGCAATAAGTAGTACTTGAGCTAAATTTCCGCCAAACCCATTTCTGTAGCTTTCTTGGCCATCACCAACTATTTCTGATTTACCTGCCAGAAGTAGTATAAGAACCTGATAATAGGGGCACGATTGTGTTTCTTTGTTGTTTTCTATAAGTATGTCGCCATATTTCTGAAAGTCGTCTCTAGAAAAGGGTAATGACTGAGATTCAAACATTACTTTGTATGATCGTTCAAGACGATTAAAGTGGTTGTCTATTTGAAATAGCCTTTTGCCATGCTTGTTTATAAGAATATACGCAGATGTAAAAACTACTTGGCCTCTTAATACACTTAAGTTGAATTTTGTAGGGAGCCCAATTTCAGATGTTTTTTTAACTTCTGTTGTGTTTGATGAAAGATCTACAATTACACTGTTTAAATCATTTTGTGTACTCATAAAAAAAGTGTACTACAAAAAGACTTTGTTTTTTAGGCGCAACCTAAATGTTGTTTCCAAAAAGGATCTTTTTTTAGGCCTGCTATAATACGCCTCCGTTAAATTATTCTAATAACTCTCCACTTTTTGCCCAATTAGATCTTGGAACTTCGTCAATAACAACATAAGTAGCTGATTCTGGTTTTCCTGCTACACGTTTCATTAGTTGTGTGATTTCGTTAACAATTTCCTCTTTCTGTGATCTTTCCAACTGACCGGCTACTCTTACATTTATATATGGCATAATTTATTCCTTTTTTTTTATTAATTCCCATCTAAACGTCTGTTCTTCAAGCTCATAAATTTGTAACGTAATAAACGTCGAATCACCTTTAATATCTTTGAAAAACAAAACACCTTTTTGATTATATTGGTTTTTAGATTTTTCTTCCCAAGAAAACGGTAATGTCGGATTTTCTTCATCGTCTAAAAGCATACTAGATGCTAACACATCTATATGCGCTAAATCAGCATGTTCGTATGATTCTAGTTCAATAGTGAAACTAATAAGATTTTCTTTAGGAAATATAAAGGGCCTTACTGAAATTTTCAACTCATTTTGAATTTTTGTTTGAATAGGTAAAGCTGTTTGTTTTTCTAATAAAAAGAAGGCTTTAATGCTAATAAATAAGCAGCCAATTAAGAAAATTAAAATGAGAGTAGCAAGAGATCGTCTCAATAGGATTTTATTCATTTAAACCCACTTTATTGAACAGCCCATACTGGGGACTTGTTTTTGTTCTATGGTTTGCTTGTTAGCTAAAGCAATTACAGCATCTTTTAAGTCTTGTTTTTGAACAGCACTTTCGTTTTGCCAATTGTCGTCCAAGCGTCCGTGGTACATTAATTCTTTTTTATTGTTTAGTAAATATAAGTCTGGAGTACATACGGCGTTGTAGGACTTGGCGATAGCTTGATTTTTGTCTACTAAATACGGAAAGGATATCCCTAAGTTCTCCCCTTTTTTTTGCATATTTTCAGGTGAATCGTCTGGGTAGTTTGGATTTATATTTGGATTAATTGCCACTGTATTTATGCCAATACTAGCAGCCTCTTTAGACAAATCAATAATCCTTTTCCAGATGGCAATGGCATATGGACAGTGATTACACGTAAAGAGAATAATTATACCCGCCGCTCCCATTTCTTTATTAATATCATGAGACTTACCCATTGGGTCCAATAAATTAAAGGGCGGCATTTTTTGTCCAAGTTCTAAATTTCTTGATTCTACTAAGGTCATTATTAAATCCTCATTATCTTTAGTTTAAACTAAGCAAGTCGCGCCAATAAACTTAATCATATCTTTTATTGATGTAAACTTCTCTCTTGGTTTTCCTATTTGACTCCCCCTTAACACTTCTTCCGAGTCTAGGCGTTTCCAGTCTAAAAAGTTTACGACATCTAAGCCCTTATTACTTAATTCCTCGAGTAAATCGTCTGAGTCTCTGTTGGGTGCTTCTGATAAGTTGTTAAGCGTATTTAAAAGGGTCTCAACTGTTTCTTGGCTACAAGACTTATTGGTCCCAAGAACACCGCTAGGACCTCTTTTGATCCAGCCTGAGGTAAAAAGCCCTGTAATTGGTTTATGATCTTCTGAAATTACGGCACCTTTTTTATTTGGAATAATGCCAGCTTTTTCGTCGAATGGGACGCCTGCAATAGGCGTTCCTTTATAACCAATGCTTCTAAAAACTAATCCACAATCGATCGTTTCTTCAATCCCAGTTGGTGCTACTTTTTGTTTAAAGGGCTCGCCTATTAACTTATTTCGGTCAAAGTCGATACTCTCAACCATTTTTTCGCCCTTAATAACTTTAGGGGATTTGAAAAAGTGAATGTGAATCGTTTTAGATTTTCCGACTGGGGTTTTCTCAGACAAATTATAAAGTATTTCTAAGTTCTTTTTGGCTTTGCTGTTTTTAGGATCTTCACTTTCTGTGATTGACGCTTCAGTTAATTTAAGGTCCTTTTTATGTACAACTATATCGCAGTCTTCCAGCTCACCTAGTTCTTGAATTTCTAGTCGTGTAAATGCTGCTTGTGCGGGACCTCTTCTACCTATCATATGGATGTTTTTTACCTGACTATCTTTTAAAGCATCTTGAGCATAACTAACAATGTCTGAACTAGCTAGTTCTTTGGGTGTTTTAGCTAGAATCCTAACTACGTCAATAGCTACATTTCCAAGTCCAATAACAACAGCCGAGTCTTGAGATAAGTCAAAGTTTAGTTCTGTATATTCTGGGTGACCGTTATACCAACCTACAAACTCTCTAGCCGAGTGACTCCCTTGTAAGTCTTCGCCCTGAATACCTAAAGACTTGTCACTTTCACTCCCATAAGAAAATATTAGTGCGTCATAATAAGTTTGTAGTTCTTGTATAGTAATATCCTTGCCTACTTCTATGTTTCCAAAATAATTAAAGTGATCTTCATTTTTCACTGCTACTCTTTCGTAGTAAGAGGCGACTGATTTCATTTTTTGGTGGTCTGGTGCAATTCCGCCGCGTAACAAACCATAAGGTGTCGGTAGTTTTTCGAATATATCTACGTTGATGTTTAGTTGAGATTTGAATAAAGAATCGGCTGCATAAAAACCGCTTGGGCCGCCTCCAATAATAGCAACGCGTAAGGCCTTATCTTCTGATCCAAGTGTACTGGTCATAGTACTCTCCTTTTGTAGTGTATAAAGGGTGTTTGCAATTTCAATAATACTTGATAAAGTGAGCACTGTCGATTTGATATGCCGTCTTAGAGCAGACAAACCCTTTAAGGAATTTATTTATGATTAAACAACTTATTTTATTAACACTTTTTCTCTTGTATTTACCCACATCACTTTTTTCAAATGAAATTGAGGCTATTTTAAATAGTAACTATGCCGTTAAATTTGGAGTCAATTCAGGTACAGTTGACTATCAATATGCGTCTTCTCAGCTTTCTCTTTTTCTTGCTCTGTCTGGAACTTATGAATATACCCCTTGGTGGCATTCAATTGGAGAATTGAAATTAAGCCAGCGAAAATTTCACGTAAGTGACGAAACGAATATATATGATGTTGAAAACACCTATTTACAAATTCCTGTTATGTTACGGTTCAGCAAATACAATACTAACGATAAAACTAGGGCCGGATTTTTAGTAGGCGCCTATGCTGAGTATTTACTCAAAACAAGTCAAGATGATCTATTTAAAGGTGATGTTGGTGGAATTTTAGGCTTGCAATATGAATGGACTCTAAAAAATGACAAGCGTCTATTTCTCGAATACAAATATGAAATTGGCCTGAAGCAGTTTAAAACGTTTGGACGAAATAAGAACGCGTCACTTGGCCTGGGATACGATTTCTAAATTACTTTTGCTATAGTCTCGCCGTATTTAATAGTCTGTTCTAGTTTAAGATTTTCCCAAGCAATTGTGTTTTTAGGAAATAAACAAATAACTGTAGATCCCAGATGAAAACTAGCGAGATGATCTGCTTGCCTCACTTCAATTCGTCTATCATAATTTACGACTCTCTTTTTTAAATGAAAATAGTTTGTTGAAAATGTTTTGTCATAAGCCATAGTCATATTCCCAACGTTTAAGGCAGCTACGGCTATAACGGCTACAGGCCCAAACAAGGTTTCAAGACGTGTTACCACTCTTTCGTTTTTTGTATATAAGCCCTTAAATTTGCTAATGTAGGGCTCTCTTACTGGATACAAAGCACCAGGTACATGACACATAGACTTAACTCTCCCTGCAACAGGTGAAAATATCAAATGGCAGTCTTTAGGTGATAAATATATGGTAATAAATTCTCCGTCTATAAATTGCCTAAAATCGTCTAATGGATAAAGATTTTCTAAATGATAATGAACCCCTTTTGCTTGAAGAATAGAATCTTTATTAATTTTTCCATACGCCTGAATTTTACCGTCACTGGGAGATAAGATGAGGTTTGACTGTCGTTTGTATGGCCGTGAATCTGGTTTTAGTGTTCTTGTAAAAAAGGCATCGAAACTATTGTACTTATTTAATGGCTTTCCGGCCTCATCTAAATTTACCCCAAAGGTTTTAGCAAATACTTTAAAGGCAAAAAAACGAAATGGTTTTGGTATTGGAAACTGAGTGATACCTCTTGTAGTTAAAGTTAATAATTTTGCAAAGATTGATCTATAAAACATAAAAATATTATACCCAGTTAAGTGAACGATTTACAGCCTTTTTCCATTTTGAGATTACTAAGTCTCTTGTGTTTTCGTCCATTGAGGGTAAAAAGTTTTTATTTATTACTACCGTTTTTCTAAACTCATCTTCAGTCCATAGACCTGCTTTAATGCCAGCTAAACCTGCTGCACCATACGCCGTAGTTTCGACTATTATGGGTCGTTCTACAGATATTGAGCTAATGTCGGCCTGAAATTGCATTAAAAAGTTGTTTAATGAGGCTCCACCATCTACCCTAAGCGACTTAAAGTTTAGGTCTGGATTATTTACTTGAATGTCTTTTATAATCTCTTGAGTTTGATAGGCTAAAGATTCGAGAGTTGCTCTTACAATATGAGCCTTTGTTGTTCCTCGGGTTATTCCTATAAGTACGCCTCTTGCGGTTGGGTCCCAATAAGGGGCGCCTAAACCTGCAAAAGCTGGAACCAAATAAACGTCGTCGTTAGACTCAAGACTTAGTGCGAGTGATTCTGTTTCTTTTGCCTCATTAATAATTCCTAACTCGTCTCTTAACCATTGTATGGCAGAGCCACCTACAAATACACTCCCCTCTAGGGCGTAACTAATTTTGCCATTTATCTTCCAGGCAACTGTTTGTATTAAACGATTAGTTTTGGCGATAATATCTCCCGTATATGACATTAAAAAGAGACCTGTTCCATACGTATTTTTTAAAGCGCCTTTGTCTTGCCCACATTGGCAAAACAGTGCAGATTGTTGGTCCCCTATCATGGCATTAATGGGGATTTCTTTTCCGAAATATGAGCTTTGCAAGGTTCCAAAGTCGTCAATTGAGTCTTTTATTACTGGAAGTATATTCTTAGGTATAGAAAATAATTTGAGAAGATCATCATCATAGTCCTGATTATGAATGTTGTATAACATGGTTCTTGAAGCGTTACTTGGGTCTGTGCAGTGTTTTTTTCCATCCGTTAATTTCCATAATATCCACGTATCTATGGTTCCAAAGAGGATATTTCCTTTTTCAATTTCAGATTTCACACCCTCTACATTATTTATTATCCATTCAATTTTTGTTGCAGAAAAATAAGGGTCTAAAAAAAGACCTGTTTTTTCTTTAATCATGTCTTTACTGTCGCTTAATTGATTACATCGGTCTGTGGTTCGTCTACATTGCCATACAATTGCATTATAAACTGGTTCCCCTGTATGTTTATCCCAAAGCACTGCTGTTTCTCTTTGATTGGTAATTCCGATAGCGCTAACACAATCAACACCTATTTGGTCAATTATGTCATTGAGGGCATTCATTGTTGTTTTAAAAATTTCTTTGGGGTCGTGTTCGACCCATGCTGGTTTGGGGAAGTGTTGTTTGAATTCGTAATACGCACTTGCTAAAGGTTTTCCGGTTTTATCAAAAGCGATTGCTCTATTACCAGTTGTGCCTAAATCAAGTGCGATTACGACCGACATTAAATCTCTGTTTTTGCGCTTAAAATACCTTTCCAAGCATTTTTGTAGATTACAGCTAACACTAGTTCAGCAACTAAAACTACTATTGGAATTAACATTCCTGCTGGAGCTAGACAAGCGTGGAACAATACAATTTGTACAATTATTGGCGCTAGTAACACTAAAGCAAGTGGTACATACATACCAGACAATACCAGGGCTCCCGCAACGATTTCTGTGATTTTAAGTACTGGAAAAAAATATCCTGTTGCACCAAAAGCCATCATTAATGACATCGCTGCGCCTGGCATTGGTGGCATTGGTAAAAAATGGAAAAATCCATTTAACCCGAATACTAAAAATGGTAATCCTAATAAAACTCTAAACAATAAAGCAATCTTACTTTTGTTCATAACGTCCTCCTTGTCATAATTGAATATAAAATTAGTATAACACAGTCAGCATTTAGGGATTGTTCTTATTTTAGGCATGAAATACAACTTACAAGCTATATTTGAGAGAATATGACTGCGCTAAAGATTGGTATTTATACTGGATGTAATTATAAAGACTTAGTAGAAGAAATTGCAGGTCTTACTTAAGTTTACTTAACCGTTTTTTACAACAAATATATTTATTTATTCCCTCAACCGGGAAGATACTGCAACTGAATGTGACAATATCAAAGCCTCATTTTTTGGCATATATTCCAGATGCGTAAATGACTATTAAACGGGGTAAATATTGATGGATTTGATGCTTTAGACGAAGAAGACCCTACCCCAATTCCACCTACTCTCGCTGTTGATTTTTTTTTAGAGATGAACGAAACCGAGCAATTGAATCCTGGACATAGTTCTTTGGAGCAATAAGATCATTCTTCTGCATCTTTTGAAAATGGTGGCTATAAAAATTCTTTTTTTAAATATAATTTGAAACATTATAGTAGGCCTGCTGGAAAGTTTTTACTTTGGGCTGCTGTTGCAGGGGCACTCATTGCTATCTAGGTTTTTCAAGACTTAAGAAACTGATATACTCTCCCTTATGAAAAGTTCAATTTGGTACCCTTATGCTCAAATGAAAACACTCTCTGATATTCCTGAAGTTGTGTCGGCTGAAGGGGTTACTATATCTTTAAAAGATGGACGAAAACTCATAGATGGTATTAGTTCTTGGTGGGCTGTTATTCATGGTTATAAACATCCAAAATTAGATAAAGCTTTGCAAGATCAAGCGGCAAAATTTTCGCATGTGATGATGTGCGGACTTACCCATAGGCCTGCCTTGGACCTCAGTGAATCACTTATTAAAATCACACCCGAACATCTAAAACATGTTTTCTTTTCTGATAGTGGGTCTGTGGGCTGCGAAGTGGCTATTAAAATGGTTATTCAATATTGGATCAATAGAGGGAAGCCTGAGAAGTCTAAGCTACTTTCGCTTAAAAAAGCATATCATGGAGACACAACAGGCGTTATGGCGGTGGGTGATCCTGACGATGGAATGCACTCATTATTTAAATCTATTTTAAGTCAGCATTATTTTTTAGAAGCGCCTAGTAATAATGTTAATAATGATATTAAAACCCTTGATAGTTTTTTTAAGAAACATCACCAAAACATTGCCGGATTTATACTTGAACCTTTAATGCAAGCAGCAGGAGGATTTAATTTTTATCCTGCAGAGTATCTAACTAGAGCTCGTGACTTATGTGATAAGTATGACGTCTTACTTATTTTTGACGAAGTGGCCACAGGGTTTGGCAGAACTGGATCATTGTTTGCTTTAGATCAAACTAAAATCTGTCCGGATATCTTAGTTTTAGGTAAAGGACTAACTGGAGGATATCTCGGACTTTCTGCAACGCTTTGTTGCGAAGAAGTATTTGATGCTTTTTATGATGACTCTCCTGAAAAATGTTTTATGCACGGGCCCACTTTTATGGGTAACCCCCTAGCCTGTTCGGTAGCTAATGCAAGTATTGATCTGTGTTTGGAAGATGGCTTTTTGGAAAAGATTTCTATTATTGAAAGCCAACTTAAAAATGAATTATTTAAAGCTAAATCAGACTGTATAAAAGATATTAGAGTTTTGGGAGCTACTGGAGTTATTGAAGTGTTAGATGAAAAAGATCTTGAAGGTGTTCAAGCCTTTGCAATGAGTAAAGGGGTTTGGCTTCGTCCTTTTTCTAGATACCTGTATACCATGCCACCTTATATAGTTTCTAAAGAAGAATTGAGTAAAGTTACGTCTGTAATGATTAGTTTTTTTGAGAACTAGGAGTCTGTTTGAATTTGTGAATAAATTCAGATAGTTCGCCTGATTGAATTGTTTGTTTCGCTAGCTCAATACCTTCTTCTATACTGTTCACTTTTTTAGCGCAGTAAAAACCTGCTCCAGCATTTAAATAAAGTAAGGCCATTACAGGATGAAGTGCAAATAAGGCAGGTGCGTCAATTAATAACTCAAAGAAATATGCATTTTTACCTGAGTCCGAATAGTCTGGTATCGCTTTATCACTAAATGAAACTAATGAAGTTGAGTCAAATGTATACTCTTTAATATCATCTTGATTATTAATTTCTAAAATTATGTTGTCTTTAGATACTTCTAACTCGTCTAAGCCATCGGCTCCGACCACTACTAATGCTCTTTCAACACCTAACTGACTTAAGGCTTGAGCTAATTTTCTACCCGTTTCTAAAGAGGTACACCCTACTATTTGATGTTTTACACTGGCAGGGTTACTTAAAGGACCTAATAAATTAAAAATAGTTCGTTTTCCAATATCCTGTCTCACGCCTGCGACTGTTTTCATTGCAGGGTGAAATAGTCTAGCAAATAAAAAACATAAGCCTGTTTTTTCAAATTGAGTCTGAAGTTCTTCAATACTTAAATTAAAGGGAATTTCTAATGCTTCAAGAAAGTTAAAACTGCCATTTATTTTTTTAGAGCCATAGTTTCCATGCTTAGCTACTTTTACATCTGCCGCAGCTAAAACAAAAGCCGATGCCGTAGAAAGGTTAAATCGATCTTTTTTAACACCACCCGTACCACATACGTCCATGATGATAGCGTTGTCGTCAGTTGAAAGCGGAACAGCCGTCATAGTAGACCGCATTGCTTTTGCGAAGCCAACAATTTCTGAAACACTTTCACCTTTTTTAATAAGAGCTTCTAATAAGTCTTTAAGCTTTTCACTATCAACATTATTTTTAAAAATATGGGTCAGTAATTCTTGGGCTTGCTCAACAGTTAAATCCTCGCCACCTCTAATTTTTGAAATAGCGTTTACAATCATGGTTGATCTATATCTATAATTTCTGGAAGCGCTAATTTTTTTACGATGATGTTGTCTAGATGTCTAATAAAGTCACCAAAATATTTAAAATTGTTATCGATAATATGTGGTAGATCAATATCAAATTTTTCTGACAATACCATAAGGTCTTCTTCCATGTCATCGTCATCTTGAATCGTTTCAAATTCAGCTAAAAGAATGTCTGGGATTTTCGAGAAAATCACAATGGACTCTTTACTAGCGTTTCCTAGACGTAAAATCCGGTCTAAATTAACATGATCTGAATATTTTTGAGCTAAATGAATAACATCAGAAAGTCGAGACTGGACACTCAAATTAGCCTCAGAATACACATCTATATTTTCAATATACACATTACCTTTTTCAAGTTTAACGCCTTCAACTTCTATGTAAATTGGAAACTGTTCTAAACTTGTCATTTTTTTACTTAAACGTTTAAATCCTTGGATTTGATCGTCTTCAATAATAAATTGAGGTCTAAGTAAAGGGTGTTTTACTACATATCTTTTTAAGAACAGTTCGCCATCATCATGCACGAAGGTTTCATTAAAAATAATGTAAAAATGCTTTGCTATTAACTTTTCTATTTCTTCTAAGGTCATCTTACTTAACTTTCAGCAATTATTGCGACTAACTCGTTGGATCGTTGTATAAATGTTTGCATATCATCACCTGTGAGTGGTTTTTGATTTAGTTTTGCCAAATCGTATATATGTGAACATAACTTTTTAACAGTTTCCTGCTTGTCTTTATTTTCACTTAAATTCAAGACTGCTTTTATGGTGCTGTTGTTACTATTAATTACCAATTGATGGGTGTCCATTTGTGGCATTTGCATTCCACCAGACATATGACTCATAGTAGCCATTCGTTTCACAAATTCTGGTTGAAGAATCATTGCTGGAATAGTGTCTGCTTTTAAAGCTTCTACTTTTACGTCTAATTTGTCGTCACCTAGTGCTTTTTTGAATACATCCACACATTTTTCGGCTTCGGGATTTTTCTCTTCTTTTTTCTTATCGTCTTTACTATCAGTGTCTTCTTTAAGAAAATCAGTCAGTTCTGAGTCTACAGAAACAAACTTAGTCTCACTATTTTTTGACTCTAAAAATTGAATGAAATGAGAATCAATTACGGCATGAGTAAAAAGCACTTCCAGTCCTTGATCTTTACAAAGCTTAACGTAACCAGCTTGACTTCCTTTGTCAGCACAATACAACACTTTATTTTCGTGTTTTTCTTTGTTTCTTTCTAAGTATTCGTTTAGTGTTACCACTTTGTCTTCTGACGATTCAAACATTACAAGCTCTTTAGCTTTGTCAAAAAAGTCATCGTTAGTCATCATTCCATATTTAATAAATGGAGAAATGTCTTCCCAGTAACTCTCTAATTTTTCTCTGTCTTTTTTGTAAAGTTCATTAAGTCTATCGGCTACTTTTTTTACAATATGTTTCGATATCTTTTTAACATATGGATCGTTTTGCAAGTAACTTCTAGATACGTTCAATGGAATTTCAGGACAGTCAATTGCGCCTTGAAGTAAAGTCAAAAATTCAGGAACAACGTCTTTAGCTTCGTCAGTAACATACACTTGCTGACAGTAGAGTTGAATCTTTCCTTTTTTAGCATCGAGTTCGTGAACTAGTTTAGGAAAATATAAAATTCCTTGTAAGTTAAATGGATAGTCTACATTTAGATGAATCCAAAATAGAGGTTCTTGGTTGTAAGGAAATAATGTTTTGTAAAATTCTTTGTATTCTTCGTCAGAAACCTCATTAGGTTGTTTTACCCATAATGGATTTTGATTATTGGCAACTTCCTCTCCTACTTTAACTTCAATAGGTAAGAAATTAGCATATTTTTGGACTAGTGTTTTAAGTTTTGCTTCGTCTAAATAGTCTTTACAGTCTTCATTAACATGTAAAATAACGTCTGTTCCTACAGTAGTTTTATTGCCTTCTTTTAATGAAAACTTAGTAGTTCCGTCACAAGACCAATGCATAGCAGGTTCGTCTTTTTTGTAAGATTTAGTTTTAATTTCTACAAGGTCAGATACAATAAATGAAGAGTAAAATCCAAGTCCGAAATGTCCAATCACCTGATTTTGATCGTCTTTGTCTTTATATTTCTCAATAAATTCTTCGGCTCCAGAAAAAGCAATTTGATTGATGTATTTTTGAACTTCTTCAGACGTCATTCCGATTCCGTTATCTGAAATCGTAATTGTTTTTTTGTCTTTATCTAAAGTTATTTGAATTTTCCCTTCGGTTTCTATATCTGTAAGTGATTCCATAACAGCTACTTTTTGCAGTTTTGTAATGGCATCATGTGAATTTGAGGCTAATTCTCGTATGAATATTTCATTTTCTGAATAAAGCCATTTTTTAATGATGGGAAGTATATTCTCGGTGTGGATACTGATATCGCCTTGGATATCTACTTTTTTTTTTGTGTTGGACATAAGATTGCCTCCTAATAGTTTAGGCAGGAAATTGTAGCATAACTACGCTCAAAAGGCTACCATGCCTCTCCATAAGAAATGTACATTCCAAGGTCTTCGCCTAAATCAAAATCAAACCTAAGATGAGCTCCCTCAGCTCCCATTGGGACTCTAAGTCCAGCGCCTGGGATAACTTTCAAGCAAGTCCAATCAAACTCTTTGAGTGTAGGGTATGTTTTTCCTAACCCTAAAAAAATGGTATATCCAAATTTTCTAAACGCTTCGTAATGTCTGTATTCTGCTTGGAAACTTAGTTGGTTTAAGACTCTAAATCGACCTTTGTATATTCCTCTCAATACAGTTTCACCCAGCTGAGATTTCATTTGAAAGGGAACATCGCCAGCAAAATGTTGGGAGATAAGTTCTACTGCAATAGTTTTTTTGCGAGACATTTTGTGATAGCGCTTGAGGTTAATTTTAAATTCACTAAAAGTGTAGTCCCCCAAGGCGTCGTCGTAGAGAAGTAATTTCACTTCGTGATTTACACCTTCCAAAGGACTAATTATATAGTCTCTTGTGTCTAAGGTGATGATTGAACCTAATCCGAAAACGTTGTAAGTTTCTTTGCCTTTATAAGAATTTGAGTCAATATTCCCCCCATCTTCAATCTTTGTAAGACCTTCTTTTCTATAGTTAGTAATTATTCCATGTCTGAAATCATGTTTTATTTTTCTTAAATAGGTAAACTTAAAGAATCCGTACCTAGAGCTGTCCTTTTGTTGAGTAGGACACAATTGGAAAATGTTTGACTGGCGTGACTGTTAGGAGCTGTCTTTTGTTCTATAGTAATATACAGCTAAAGCGCCTGCTTCTAGACCGGTTTCTGGGCTTGATGACAAAAATTGAAATGCGGTGATTTTTTCATGAATTTATTTTAACTTGAAAAATCTTGCTATAAACCTTAACAAGCGTTGGGCTCTGCCCCCTATTTTGATATACTACTATTTATATGTTAAATGCAGATGACCGATACGACCTCTATGAGAAAATAAAGTATACCCTCGAAAAGAATGAGTTTGTTGTGAACCCATTTAGGGAAATTCAATATGGAATTCAATTTATTTGTTTTTTATACGAACGATCTGCCTTGCTACGTGTGTATGAAGGTAAAAAAGGATTGAAATTAGACTTTTCTCTGTGTCAGGACGAAGGTTTAGCTGAAAACATTGCAGTGTTAATTGACTCTACTGATCAGCTTTATAGTAAATCAAAAGAAATAGCTAAGCATTATGAAAAAGCAGGCCCAGATTCTGTCTTACCTGGTAAAGACCCCTCTGACCTTATTGGAGTTGATGAGTCTGGAAAAGGTGACTATTTTGGACCGCTTGTAGTTGCTAGCGTGCATTCAGACAAACATACAAATGAAAAATTAAAAGATATGGGTGTTCAAGACTCTAAAAAGTTAACTGATGAAAAGATGTTACAGATGGCCCCAGACATTATGGAGTTATGTAAACATTCTATAGTTTTGATTGGAAACGAGAGTTATAACGATGTGTATGAACGAATGCAAAATCTAAATCACTTATTAGCCTGGGGACACGGCAAGGCTATTGAACAAGTTTTAAACGAAGTTGAGTGCGATAATGTTCTCTCTGATCAGTTTGGGCACGCTTCTCTAGTTAAAAATGCGCTTAGAACAAAGGGAATTTCTGTTAATTTATTTCAACGACCTCGAGCTGAATCTAATATCGCTGTTGCTGCTGCAAGTATTTTGGCTAGAGCCACTTTTGTAGAAGAAATTATGCGTATAGAGAATCATTATCAAATGCCATTCCCTAAGGGATGTTCTGAGAACACCTTGAAGTCAGCCATTTTGTTTTGTGAATCTCATGGAAGAGAACATTTGCCAACCGTGGCTAAACTACACTTTAACTTAACTCAGAAGATTGACGATATTTTGGTGCCTGAAGAAGAGGTATAACGCCTCCTACCCTTTTTTTAATTTGTTTAATTTACACCTCTTTTAGGGAATACTCCCTAAAAGGAGTACATATAATATGTTTTCAAAGCCACGTCATTTAAGAGGATTTATAATAGCTTGGGACAACCTATATAAAGGATTATTTTCCGGAAAAGGGCATACTAGCAAAGTATTTTGTTGGGTTTAGGTGATAAGTTTATTGTAATTTTCAATTTCATTAGTATAACTATTTTCAGATTCAAGTAAAAATTGACCTAAGTTAAGATCCAGATCTATTTTGTAGTTATTTGTATAAGTAGCATTACCTTTTAAATATATTAAGTTTTTAGGCGAGCTAATGGCCTTACAGTGTACTTTTCCGCCCTTATTACAGATCTCTATATACTCATTAAAGGACACTCTGTTTAATTTAGAGGCGATATAAGTACAGGCTGACATGGCCGTTCCACAAGCGTTTGTTAAGCCCACACCTCTTTCGTAGGTCATCACAAATAGTCTATTGGGACTCACTTGATGCATAAAGCTGACATTAATGCCTTCAGAAAATAGTGGATTTGCGTTTGCTTCTTTTCCAACTTCAATCACTAAAGACTCTTCAACTTTGTCTACAAGCGCAATTAAGTGTGGGTTTGGAACACTAATGGCTGAAAAATTCATATTTTCATAAAACCCTTTGATTTTAGAATTGAATAATTCCTTGTTAAATGACGTTGAAATAGTGCTTGGATCAAAAGACACCGGCTCAATTTCGGTTTCATAAGTTGGTATTCCAGGGTAAATTTCAGCTGTTTTAGATACTTCTAAAGTAGCTTTAGCTGTTTTGATTTTCATAGGGTTGATTCCGAGTTTTTCGAAAGTATATCGCCCATGGCAACGGATACCGTTTCCGCACATTTCAGGTTCTGTGCCGTCTGGATTAAACATTCTCATCTCTGAGTTGGCAGCTACTGGTTCTGAGTAAAATAAAACGCCGTCTGAACCGCCTAATTTATTTGACCGTTGGCAAATTAATTTACTTATACTCACTCTGTCTTGTTCAGAAAGAGGCTGGTCTATTAACGTTTCATCAAGAATAAAAAAGTCGTTTCCTGATCCGTGGCATTTTATTAAATTAAGTTTCATTTTGGCGCCCTTTTTTTAGATTGAGTAGTTAGCGAAGCCAAGTTGGTCTTGTAGAAGTAAGTAGATTTTATTCAATGCGTCTTCTTTGTCGATTGGAGTTTCTAGTTGCAAATGAACTGGAAAGTCCTTGAATCTACTTTCTCCAATATTGATAACTACAATATCGTTTGGTTTATTTAACTCTTTTAAAATTTCGGCTTCGACGTCATCAAGGTTAGACACCGTTGAGATAAATATCTGTCCTGAGTCAGTAAACAAATGAGCCAGTTCACCTAAAGATCTAATATGTTCGTCTCTGTCTTCGACTCCAGCTGAACTAGTCGCCCCTACTCCACTTAGCATATTTGAAATACCCATAAAGTAGGCCTTTTTACCGTCATTAAATAGTCGTTCTTCAATGGTTTTTGCTAAGTCTATTTTGCCCGTATCGTCCGGCCCCGTTATTACTATGAATTTGGCTTTATGGTTGTATCTTAAATATCTAGACTCAGGACTTATTACACTTTTCTCCCAGGCATAATCACGTTTTGATATGAAGTCTTGTATTTGGCTACTTTCACTCTCTATAGCTTGAGTGATTATTCCGCCACCAGCAATTTCGTAACCATCCACAATTACGAATCGGCCGGTAAATTCAAAATCTGTAGCTAGATCAAAAGAAACAGGGCGAATGGTTTGAAAAATACATTCCCCAACGTCGTGTCTATTTACACTTTTATTGTTAGTGGTGCTTGTGAGTTCAGAGGCATCCATAACGTTTACTATTTCTTTTAAATAAACACTTTCTCTGGCAGACGCTAATTTCAATTTATATTTCTTATTCTTGATCAAGGGCTGTTTTCCTAACCAAAATACATTGGCTTTAAATGTAGTGGATGAAAAAGGATGTTGCTTTGCTTCACTAACCTTTACCATTACCTCCCCCGGTTTGATGTATAGCTGAGTATCAAGAGTGAAACCTACAGACTGACCTGCACTTGAGGTAGTTTGACTAGTCACATTAAATTGTTCGATAGAGGTAATTGAAGACTCTTTTTTAGAAGGAAGGAACAATACCTTGTCTCCTTTTGAAATACTTCCTGTTCTTACTGTTCCAGCCACTAAACGTCTATCATCGTTTTCTTCTGTAAACTTATAAATGTCTTGAACTGGAAATCTAAATGCCTTGTCTGTTCTTTCGGGTTCTTTTTTAAATAAATCAATATGCTCGACAACGGGTTTACCCTTATACCACGGCGACTTTTCAGACTTAGTCACCATATTGTCACCATTGAATGCAGAAATTGGAATGATTTCTATTGGGTTAACATTAATGTCTTTAAGGAACTCAGTATATTCTTTTTTAATCGAATTAAATACGTCTTCAGAAAAGTCTACTAAGTCCATTTTGTTAACGAGGACTACAATTTGTTTGATTCCTAAAAGCGACAATAAAAAACCATGTCGACGGGAATTTTCTTTTACGCCTTCTTTTGCATCAATAAGTAAAATCCCTGCTTCGGCCTGTCCTGCACCAGTAACCATATTTTTTAGAAACTCGATATGTCCAGGAGCATCAAAAATAATGTAATGACGTTTGTCTGTATTAAAAAAGCACCTAGCCGCGTCTATTGTTATTCCCTGCGACTGCTCGTCTTTTAATGCGTCTAGAAGGAAGGCATATTCAAACGGTTTTGAATTTCTTTCGCAAACTGCTTTTACTTGCTCTAATTTTCCTTCTGGTAATGAATTAGTGTCATGGAGTAAACGTCCAAGAAATGTACTTTTTCCGTGATCTACATGGCCTACAATAACTAAATTTAACTGTTCTTTTTTATCTATCATAAGACTCCCCGTTTTGGAAATTTGTTTATTATTAGGCCAATTACTTGACTTTTTTGTGCTGCAACAAGACTCAGAACACCTATATATAATGCACTCCACTCTAGATTGGTAAATATTGAATTATATCTTCTCTGAGAAATACTATAAGTATTTGGAGTTGATGGGGCCACTTGTAAAGTGGCTGGCCTTTTATTACACCAAAAAATATTCATTACATATACCCCTCACGTCGCAATGTTTCTAAACCTCCGCCGTCTTCTTTGTCTTGTGCTCGTCCTGATCGTTCAGCAATATTTGCGAACTTTCCAGAACGTAATTCTTCAACAATTTCTTCAACATTTTTTGATCTTGATTCCACTGGAGTAGTACACGGGAAGCAACCCAATGATCGAAACCGTTGCCCTTCTCCATTATCAAAGTAAAGGTCTATAATTGGAATTTTTTCACGTTGAATATATTCCCAAATATTAAGCTCAGTCCAGTCTAATAGCGGATGAATACGCACATGACTACCTGGTGCAAAGTCAGTTTTAAACTGCTCAAAAAGTTCAGGGGGTTGGTCGCCAACATCCCAGTCACTTGCTTTGTCTCTTGGAGAAAACACTCTTTCTTTTGAACGACTACCTTCTTCATCTGCACGAGCCCCTACAATAACGCCAGTATAAGGTTCTGTATTTTTGTCTAAGTCGTACTTTCCAGTGTCATGGTTCATTCTGTAACGTGGCCAGTCGCCAGATAGCGTATGCTTTAAAGCTTCACTCTTTAAATTTTTACAGCAAGAAATTCTGTCTAAGTTTCCATCTGGAAAAGTCTGCTTGTTTTTTAACGCGTCAGCATTTTCACCATAAACCATATTCAATTTCCATTCTCGAGCAATATTGTCGCGATACTCGATCATGGCAGGAATTTTATAATGAGTGTCAATGTGAACTAATGGAATAGGCACATGTCCAAAAAATGCTTTACGTGCCAACCATAATAAAACGGTACTGTCTTTTCCAATAGACCAAAGCATACATAAACTCTTAAAGTCTTTGTACGCTTCTCTCAAAATATAAACACTTTTTGCTTCTAAATTATCTAAATAATCCATTTTTTTTCCTTAATTTACTTACTGTGTAATCCACACTCTTTTTGATCTAAAGACTCCCACCACCATCGTCCGGCCCGTACGTCTTCGCCCTCTTTTATGGCTCTTGTACATGGAGAACATCCAATGCTTGGGAATCCTTGTTTATGTAATCTGTTTGTAGGGACATTATGTTCTTTAACATAAGCCCACACGTCTTCTTCTGACCAAGTAGCTAAAGGATTAACTTTAACTAAACCATGAGCTTCATCCCACTCAATTATGGGAAGGGCGGCCCTGGTCACAGACTGTGATTGTCTTAACCCAGTAACCCAGGCTTTAGCCGTAGACAAGGCTCTTTTTAAGGGTTCAATCTTTCTTATTCCACAACATTCTTTTCTGTTTTCAATACTTTGATAAAATGAATTTGGGCCTTTTTCTTGTAATAAACTTTCAACAGATTCTGCCTTAGGAAAATAGACCTCATAGTTCACACTGTAGGCTTGTCGGGTTTGGTCAAGAACGTCATAGGTTTCTTGGTGCAGTCTACCCGTATCTAAAACGAATACTTTCACGGACGCATTAATTTGAGTAGCCATTTGAGTGATGACTTGGTCTTCAACACCTAAACTTGATGCAATTTTTAAATGGTCACCAAATTCAGAAATGGCAAATTTCAAGATCTCTTGAGGAGACTTGTCTTTATATTCATTTTTGATTTGCTTAATTTGTTCTTTGTTCATTTTTCTCTCTTCTAAATTTGATAGTCGGGTGGTTTGATTCGACCGATATTAATTCTGTCCCAAATTCTTTCGTGAAAATAGTAAAGAATGAGTTTGGTAAATACTTCGATCGCTCCAATAGAGAGTGCCCATTTTAGTTCGTGAGTGATTAAGTATGCAATAACTATAGTGTCGACTGTTCCTGTTAGTCTCCACGATATAGTTTTTAATACACTTCTAAATGGTTTGTCTCTCATCTTATTACTTCTTTTCTACTTCTTCTCTATCAAAACTCTCCAGTACCCTTCTTTGTTTTGTTCTTTTTCGAGTACTTTATGACCTTCTAATTTTACTGAATTAGGCACATTATTTATGGGCTCTCCGTCGTCTAGTAAAATTTCTAACTTTTGTCCTGAACCCATTGGCTCTAATTCAATCTTTGTTTTTACAAAGTTCATAGGACACGCAACGCCTCGATAGTCTTTCTTTTTAACTTCAGAGGCGGCTTCAGCAGTTGAGGCCTCTTTAGGCGCCACATTAAATCGAAGTGAGTCGTCCATTTTTTTGTATAATGCTTGAATATCTCCAGCTAACTCTAAAATTAGATCTTTATGCTTTGGTAATTCGGCCTTAACTCCTAATTTACCTAATGTAACAACATCACCATATCTTTCGTCTACAAGTGCTGTTTGTACAAAATGTTTTCCGAATAGTTCAAATGCTTGAGTTTCGGTTTTGCTATCAAGCCCTCTGGTTACTAACAACATTCTACTGGAGTGAAAAAGAATCTTAAATAAATTCTCTTCTTCGTTTCCTTCTTCTAATGCCTTAGAAAAAGAGTCTATGAATCGCTTATCTACATTAATCATGTCAAACATACCCGCAGAACATTCGGCGGTTCCCATATCGTCTAGTCTCATTCGACGTCTTGCGCCATGGTCTTTATAGAAACCGGGGTCCTCTTCAAGTAAAGGTACTTGTTTATACTTTTCGCATAATGATTTTATAAGATCAATTCCACCGTCTTCTAAATATGCGTGGTAATTATCGTAGTCTTCTCTTTCTTCAATGTAGTTCTCTAAAAAGTCATGAACAAAGTCTGGAACATGGTGTGACGCTATGTCTCCCTGACGAACCGCGTATTTAGTAATTCCTGCACCCACTGTAGCTCCTGCAAGAACGTTATAAGCAGGATACATCTCGCCTTCTTTTCGTCCAATTTTACCGAAGAAACCTAAGTCGGCAACATGGTGCATGCCACACGTGTTTGGGCATCCTGACATATTCAGTTTAAATTCAGGAATATTGTCTAGATTTAACTTACTTTCTACTAGTCTGTCTTTAATGGCATCAGAGAGTCCACGAGGTAGGCAAATTCCTAGTTTACATGTTGATGCACCTGTACAATTGATCATGTTACCGATGAACGCTGGAATGTCGGACAAATGCATTTTCATTTTTTGAATCGCATTATAAATATTCCCAATATATGCTTCAGGGATGTTTCTGAGTCTCATATTCTGAGCGCGGTCGCATCTAATTACATTTTCTCCAAATTCAGCAAGTACATCACATAAAACGTCTGCGTCTTCTTTGTAGATATCACCTAAACGAAGTGGTAATTTAATGGCAACTAAGCCGTCTTGTTTTTGAGCTTCTACATATCTTTTTTTCCAAAGCTCAAACGCCTCTCCAGTTACAGTTTCAGGAGATATAGAAATATCCGCCTTAGCTTCATTTTTCAGGTCTGGTAGTACTAAGTCTAATGACGAGTCGTCTTTAATTTTGTTATATTCTTCTTCAAATAACCTTACAAATTCGTCTCGGTCTAGTTTTTTCCATAAAAACTTAATTCGGTTCGAATACTTACTTCGTCTGTTACCATTTTTATCAAACATAATTTTCATTGCTTTAGTCACTTGATACACTTTGTTTTCAGGGATAAAGTCGTATAATTGACGGCCTACCATAGGTTTAGCGCCCATTCCTCCTGCGGTATATACTTCGAATCCTTGTTCGCCTTTGTCATTAATTTTCGCAACAAATCCAAGACAAGTTACCTGAGTGTAGCCTGTGTCCTCTGCTGAGTTTGAGAGAGAGATTTTAAATTTTCTTGGTAAGTTCCAAGAGTCTGCTTCGTGAATCATTCTTGTCGTTAATGCAATTGCATAGGGGTCGACGTCGAAAGCTTCTCCTTTTTCAACTCCTGAAAGTGGAGAGGTAAGAATATTTCTGATTGTGTTACCACCGCCACCTCTACTAGAAAGACCTACTTCATTTAGCCCTCTAATTACTTTTAATACGTCTTGAATTAATACTTCGTGTACCTGCACTTCTTGCCGTGTTGTAAAGTGAACTTCTCCTCCACCATACTTATCGCCAAGCTCAGCCACTTTTTTTAATTGTTGAGGCGTAATCCCCCCAGCTGCGCATCTAATACGTATCATATATGTATGCTCTTGACGTTGTTCATAGACACCGTGAGCAACTCTAATTCCTTTAAATTTAACGGGATGGATGTTTCCCGCTGTAAATTCTTTTACATCTTTCTCGAACTGGTCTTGCTCAGCAATTAACGTAGGGGCTGATTGATAAAATCTGAATGGGGCTGTCATTTAATTCTCCTTTATTTCTAATGCTATTCGTCTTATTTCTATTTCTTTATCTGTTGGTTTATTTACCATAAACCCTTTAATTTCTGGGGATTCGCTTTTAAACGACACAATGATATAAATCATATTTGGGTCGTTAAATAAGGTTATGTCTTCTTCAGAAAGTCTCGCGGGAGTTTCTGGATGACTATGATACACAACCGTTAACTCCTCTTTTGCAGCTCTTGCTGCTTTTACTACCGCAAATTGCTCTTTAGGGTCAAACCTAAAGTGCTCGGGGCTTTTGTCTATATTGGTCATTTTATGAAGCGTTTTTACTTCATCGTTATTTCCAGACATGTAACCGCAACCTTCGTTTGGTAATTCTGTACGAAGGTGTTCTACCATTTGATCTAATGTCTCTTTAGCTATTGTTATTGTTTTTTCGTTAATCATTTTTGCCTTATATCACAAACGGGTTGTTCGTAGTCTTTTAATTCTGTTATTACTGGATTCTCACCACATACTTTACAAGTGGCTCTTTTCTTAAATTTGACTTCTCTAAATTTCATTTTTAGAGCATCAAACATTTGCAACCTGTTGGTTAGTAAGTCCCCTTTTCCTATGATGAATTTTAACGCCTCTGCTGCTTGGATAGTACCTAGCATCCCTGCAATGGCGCCTAATATTCCTGCCTGAGAGCAACTTGGAACAGCGTTACTTGGTGGTAAGTCGTCAAAAATACATCTGTAGCAAGCTTCTCCAGGAACGTGAGTCATAGTTTGTCCGTCAAAACGTAAGACGCCTCCGTGAGAGAACGGCTTTTTGGCCATTACACAGGCATCGTTAATTAGAAACTTTGCTGGAAAATTGTCAGTTCCGTCAATTACAAAGTCGTAGTCTTTTAAAATATCCATTGCATTGTGAGCAAGGAATAAGTCTTCTATTGCGTTTACTTTCACATCTGGATTAATGAGCGCTATTTTTTCTTTAGCCGACTGAACTTTTGCTTTGTCTAAGTCGGGAGTGAAATGAATGACTTGTCTTTGCAAGTTAGACATATCTACTTTATCACCGTCTATAATTCCCAAAGTGCCAACTCCAGCGGCAGCTAAATAAAGGGCTGCAGGAGCGCCTAAACCTCCAGTTCCTACAATAAGAACCTTTGCATTTAGAATTTTCTCTTGTCCAGACAAACCTACATCTTGTAGCAATATATGTCTGCTGTAGCGTTCTACTTGTTGATCATTTAAAGTCATTATACTTCTCCTAACGCCTGTTCAAAGTCTGCAATTATATCGTCACTATTTTCTATACCTACAGACACTCTAACGAGGTCGGCATATACACCCGCGTCATCTTTTTCTTGAGCACTCAGGTTTCTATAAATTGTTTCTCCTGGGTGAACGACCATTGTTCGTGTATCGCCTAAGTTTACAGAGTTGTCTGCTAGTTTTGTAGCATCAATAAAAGCATAAGCATTTTCTTGGCTTCCTACTCTAAATGAGAGCATTCCTGCGCAACCTTTGGGCAATTGTTTTTTTACATTTGTAGCCGTTGGATGATCTGGTAAACCAGGATAAGTTACCGATGATACCTTTGGGTGGGTTTTTAAAAAGGTGGCAACAGCCAAGGCATTTTCTGAATGTCTTTCTACTCGTAAGTGTAACGTTTCAATTCCGGTTAGTGTTAAAAAAGCATTCTGTGGAGAAAGTGCATTTCCTGAATTTCCTCTCACCTTTTTAGCGGCAGCAAGAAAAGCTTGATCTCCAAACTTTTTCAGCTCAGTTATGGGTACCGACCCATGTGATGCCCAGTTGAACCGGCCAAGATCGATGACTAAACCACCCACTGCAGAATTACCACCACATAAATACTTAGTACTGGCGGTTACAACAATGTCGGCACCTAATGCTTTAGCGTCTAATAAGTAAGGAGATACAAATGTATTGTCTACTGCAAAAGGAATTTTAGCTTTTCTGGCTACTTGTGAAATAGCTGAGATGTCTGGTACATCTAGCTTAGGATTACCTACTGCTTCGATAAATATTAATCGTGTGTTGTCTTTAATGGCGTCTTTGTAACTGTCAATTGAAAGAGTGTCTACAAACGTCGCTTCAATACCACTGTTTTTGATGAGTCCATTAATTAAATAATAGGTAGACCCGAATAAACTTTTAGATACAATAATATGGTCACCCGAGGTTGCCAACGAAAAGATCAATGTTGTTATTGCAGCCATTCCTGATGCAACTGCCACGGCGCCAACACCTGATTCTAGCTGACTAACTCTGCTTTCGAGTGCAGCCACTGTAGGGTTGGCAGAACGGGTATAATAAAACCCATATTTATTACCTTTAAAAATAGCTTCTAAGTCTTTAGCTGTTTCTGCAGCAAAAGCTGTAGACTGATACACAGGTGTTTTTGTAGCGCCTGTGCTCTTTTCTATTGGGGTTCCCCCGTGTATTGCTTTAGTTTCAAATTTCCAATTTTTCATTTTGTCTCTCTCTTTCGAGTTTTTATTTATGTTGACTACTGTCCGCCGCCCATAAAATAAAGAAACTCTACTTTGTCTCCGTCTGTGACGGCTTGTGTATCAAATTTTTCTCTGTCTAACATTTCTCCGTTATATTCAACGGATACCATTTCTGGCATGTCTACTTTTTTATGTGTAAGCAGTTCGATTATGGTTAAACTGTCTTTTTCAATTGTTTCTTCTTCGCCGTTTATTGTAATTTTCATTTTATAAATCCTTTCTAACTATCAAATAATGTTGTGCTTAAGTATCTTTCACCAAAATCGCATAAAATGGTTACAATGTTTTTACCTTTGTTTTCGGGTCTTTTTGCAATTTCTAACGCGGCAAAAACATTTGCTCCTGCGGAAATCCCCACAAATGTGCCTTCTTCTTTTGCAAGTCGCCGGGTTGTTTTTACGGCGTCTTCGTTACCTACTTTAAAGACTTCATTGAAGTCGCCATCTTTGATATTACCTGGTATAAATCCAGCACCAATGCCTTGTAACCTATGCGGGCCAGGCTCATTACCTGAGAGTACTGCTGAGTCTTTTGGCTCTACTGCGATTGATACAAAGTTAGGATTCTTCTCTTTAAAGTATCGAGAGATTCCAGCTAAAGTTCCACCCGTTCCAACTCCCGCGACCAAAATGTCTACTTTACCGTCTAGAGCTGAGTCGATTTCAGGTCCTGTAGTAGTGTAATGAACAGTTGGGTTTGCTTCGTTGTCGAACTGCTGTGTGATAAACGAATTCTTATGTTCTTTTGCTATTTCTTTAAGCTTATCAATGGCTCCGTTCATCCCTAAATGTGCAGGTGTTAAAACAAGTTCGGCGCCTAAAGCTTTTAATAATTTACGACGTTCTAAACTCATTCCGTCAGGCATTGTTAAAATAACTTTGTACCCTTTAATAGCACCTACAAAAGCTAGGCCAATCCCTGTGTTTCCACTGGTGGCTTCAAGTATCAAGGTCCCTTTTTTAATGTCCCCTGCTTTTTCTGCGGCTTCTATCATTGCCAAAGCGGTTCTGTCTTTCACAGAACCAAGTGGGTTAATAAACTCGCATTTTCCATATACATTTGCGAGGCTGTCTTTTGTTATATTTGACAGCTTTAATAGAGGGGTATTTCCGATTAGATCTAGTATATTTTTAGCAACTTTCATGTTTTGTCTCCGAGCTTAATTTTTAGATACTGTAGTCTAACATTTTTTCTTGTTTTTGTTTATTTTTCAGTAAGACATTTAGCGATACTTTTAAGGACTCTTTTAGGTCTTGGTCAATTTGCACCCAAAACGATTCTAGACTCTTACATCCACAGTAGCCTTCTGCCATTGATTTCTCGCCTTCTAAAACTTTAACGACATCATATACAGTAATGTCTTCGATTAATTTATTGAGAACATATCCTCCGTGAGAGCCCCTAAAGCTTTTAACGACATCTGACTTTTTAAGACTTAATAATACTTGTTCTAAAAAATTATGAGGAATGTTACATTTTGAGGCTAATAAACGTGACTGTATGGGTACAGACGCCCCATTTTTGGCTAACTCTAAAAGTACCACTATTCCGTATTTGACTCTTATTGGCATTAATAACATTCCCTACCATCCCTATTTGTTTTGTCAAGATTAAATCATGTCTTATTCTTATCGTCAATATTATTTAATTTTTGGTGGATTTTTGGAGTTTTTTTCTCTAAACAGAATTATTTAAAGAAGATTAAGTTTACACGCTATTGAAAAATTACTCTGGAGAGTTTTAAACCACCCCAAACACAAAACAAGCCCAGTGCGTTTGAAAGTAAGAAATATAGTGCAGCTCTTCCAAATTCAGACCGTTCCATTAAAAACAAAAGATCAACGCCATAGGTTGAAAATGTAGTAAACGCGCCTAAGCCACCGGTAATTACTAATAATTTAACCCAAATAGGGAGTTGAAGCTTTTCAATAACAGTCCATAAAATACCAATCAACAAACAACCTATGCAGTTTACTAATACAGTCGCCATAGGAAAGCTACTTTTATTTTGAATCGCCCAGTAATGCATGACAAGAAATCGACTTGTGGCACCGATTGCTCCTCCAAGAAACACAGGTAAGATATGAGTTAACAACATGAGCTCTCCATTGTAAGGTCATCCGACTTTAATTTATTTTTATTAGGACCTTTAACAAATACTATTCCGCCTTCAATAATCATTGCAATTGCAAGAATGATAACAATCCCATTAATACTGCTTAAAATATAGTTTCCTTCAGCGATAAACTTCAGTTGGTTTAATGTAGATGCCCACATTGTCATTACAAGTAAAATTACACATGGAATAGCTGTTACTATATACTTCAAACCACCCTTTCCTCTTAAATATGCCGTAATTACTAGTAAGGCAAGGCAACCTAATAACTGGTTAATTGCTCCAAACATTGGCCATAAGGCTAATGCCCCTTTACCATTTGCGCCTGACGAAAACGCCATTAAGGCCGCCGTCACTACGGCAATCCCAGTGGCTACCCATTTATTAGCAAAAAAAGGCATTTTTAGATCCGTAAATAATTCGGCAATAATATAACGCTGCACTCTTGTAGCCGAGTCCAAAGTTGTACCGGCAAATGAAGCAATAAATACGCCCATGATGGCAATTCCCATCGACATAGGCACGCCAATGGTTTTCATCATATTTGCACACCCCACAACTACAGCCGTTAATTTAGATCCTAAGCCTGCACTAGACGCCCACGATCCATAATGGGCATTCCAAGCTTGAACGCCTGTTAAAGTGTTTCCTCCAGAGTCATATGACAAGCCAATTCCTGCGGTTACTGCAATGATTACCACAGTGGCAAGCCCTGCTTCAACCATCATCGAGCCATAGCCAACAAATTGAGCGTCAGACTCAGTACTAATTTGCTTAGACGAGGTTCCTGAACACACTAAACAATGAAACCCAGACACTGCGCCACAGGCAATGGTAATAAATAAGAATGGCAAAATAGGTGGCGCCCCTTCAGGGTGAAGTTGTAGAGCGGGAGCAACGATTTGAAAATCTGTTACAAAATGAGTAGCCACTAAACCAAGAACCACAACCCCAAGCCCCACATAAAGTTGCCAGGCATTTAAATAGTCACGCGGTTGCAATAAAAATCCCACAGGTAAAATAGACGCAAAATAAGCATATGTAAGCAATATCAAGGTCCATAACCCGGTTGCAGGTAGCCATGTTGTGCCCTGTAATGTTATTGGGATAATGTCTCCAAGAAACACAAAAACATACATAGCAATGACAGCAACAATAGTGGACCAGACAAGGGATTTATTTTTCTTAAATGCCATCCATCCAAACAAAATAGCGACAGGTATTTCTGCCCAGACAGCGAGTACAGATGACGGAAACTGTGCAAATATTACGGCTATAACTAATCCAAAAATTGCAATGACTACTAGAAGCGCTAGAAACACGACTATATAAAACATCGTTCTTACACGCTTATTAATAACCACGCCTGCAATTTCTGAAATTGACCGTCCTTTATGCCGCATCGACACTATTAGTGAGCCGAAGTCGTGCACAGCACCCATAAAAATGGACCCTCCCACTATCCATATAACAGCGGGAAGCCAGCCCCAAATCACGCCTATTGCAGGACCAACTATAGGCCCCGTTCCAGCAATTGATGTGAAATGATGTCCAAACATGACGTGCCGTTCGGAAGGAACATAGTCTTTCCCATCTTCATATACTTTTGAGGGAACAGCTGCATTTGGGTTTATTTTGAATATTTTTTTAGCTAGAAACTTTCCGTAGGTGTGGTATGCCACTAGATAAGCAAGACTAGTTAGTATAAAAAGTAAGAGTGCGTTCATGTTTAATAATTCTAGCATAGTAACTACTCACAAAACCAAGTCGTAGCTACTCGCTTGAAACAAGACTACTACTAAGTTATGTTTAAGAGATGAGATATATTTTAAAAATTATACTTTTTTTTGTTCTATGGACCAGTTCAGGAAATGCCTTTGAAATAGACATTATTGACTACCCGGTTCTAAGCCAACGTAAATTAGATTTAATGAAAGAATATTCAAGACGGCATTACGGGAAAGCCACTTACCAATTATGGCAACCTAAAGTAATTGTTATTCATTACACGGCTTTACCAACACTAAGATCAACTATTAAAACATTTTCGCGAGAAGAAGTACTTCCACAACGAGAAAAACTAAGAGCCTTTGGAAGAACGAATGTAGGGAGTCATTATGTCATTGACTATAGTGGTGAAATTTACAACTTAGTACCCACAACGATTATGGTTAGACATGTTATTGGGTTTAATCATGTGGCCATTGCCATTGAAAATGTAGGGAGCGGACACGCTATTCTGACAAAAGAACAAATAGACTCTAATGCAAGACTTATACGGTTCTTAACACTAAAACATCCCAGTATAGAATATGTAATCGGTCATCTTGAGTATATGATGAGAAGTTATGGCCATTTTCAATATTATAAACAACATGATCCGTCGTATGAACCACACACTAAAATTGACCCTGGATTTGAATTCATGAGAAAACTTCGTCGACTTTTAAAAGAAGACTATAACTTGGTGTTTCCCAATAAAAAGAAAGTTACTAAGTAAAAGGAACCTCAACTACCGTTGCTACAGCTGTCTTATTTCTAATTTTAACTGTCACTTTTTTACCTAACTCTGCATATTCTGGCTTAACCATTGCAAGCGCGATTGGTTTATTCAGAGATGGTGAAAGTGTCCCTGAAGTAACCTCTCCACCTTCTTCAATTTCGAAGTGAGGCCGTGGGATCATTTTTTCAGGCAACTCAAGTCCAACAGTTGCCAATGCTGGATTTTCTTTAAGTTTTAGAAGTGCGTCTTTTCCGATAAATTTAGTGTCTAATTTAACGGCCCATTTGTACCTAGTCATATAAGGGTGAATTGACTCTGAAAGTTCTTGTCCATATAACGGAAGCCCTTTTTCTAACCTAAGTGTGTCTCTTGCTGCAAGCCCACATGGTGTTACACCGTTGTCTACTAAGGCTTTGAAAACAGTACCAATCTCAGCTTCAGGGATAACTAACTCAAAACCATCTTCACCGGTATACCCAGTTCTTAAAGCAATAACAGTATTTCCATTAATTTCTACTGTAGCGGTTCCAAATCGTTGAATTTGAGATAGTTCCAAATTAAATATAATTTCGAGTTTTGAAACGGCTTCTGGGCCCTGTACCGCAATAAAGCCATTATCTCTATTTAGGTCTTCAAGACTTACATCGTCTTGTTTGTGTGATGTAATCCAGTCAATAAGTTTTGTTTTGTTGGAAGCGTTTACAATTACTAAAAAGTCGCCTTCATATCCACCAATCATGACGTCATCTAAAATCATACCCTCTTCATTAAGTACGAAGCCATACACCATTTTTGAAGGAACACATCTATTTAAGTCATTAGTAAACAAATTTTGAAGTAAATCAGGCGCCGAATTACCTGAAAGCTTCAAAACGCCCATATGAGAGATATCAAAGCACCCTGAAGCGGTTCTTACGGCCAAATGTTCTTCTTTAAGCGAGCTGTACCATACTGGCATTTCGAAGCCTGCAAACGGAACTAATTTTCCACCTAAGTCTTGATGTGTGTTAAATAAACTTGTTTTTTTAATTTCAGCGCTCACTATTATCTCCTGTATTCTGAATTATTATCAGATAGTTTTGTATTTATCTAAAAATAACCTATTTTGATCATTTTTTCCAATGCTAATTCGAATACCATTTGGAATATCAAAAGTCTCTAAGGATCTAATTATAATACCTTCTTTAATTAAATCGTTATAAATGTCTCTACCAAGTTTATTAGAGAAGCAACACAAAAAGTTTGCCTGGCTAGGAAGTACCGTAAGTCCTAACTTAGTTAGCTCTGAGACTAAAAAGGTTTTTTCAAGTGAATTATTGTTAATAGTTTGTTTTAAGAAATCAGTTTTAGTTAATGCCATATCTGCTGCAAATAAAGCCATTTGGTTAACGTTAAATGGAGCCCGTACTTTATGGAATATTGAAATTATTTCTGAACTTGCCATTCCGTATCCAATTCTGAAACCTGCGAGGCCATAGGCTTTAGAAAAAGTTTTTGTAATAACCGCGTTTGGATATTTTTTAATAAAGCTGGGATTATTTAGTTGATATTCGGGGCCTGCAAATTCTATATAGGCTTGGTCGATAACTACCACAACCGACGTTGGTATTGTGCTCATAAAAGTGTCTACTTGTTCTGCAGTACATGCTGTACCTGTTGGGTTATTTGGGTTAGCAATAAAAATAACCCTAGTGTTTTGACTTACCTTTTTTGAAATTGCTTCTAGGTCAATTGTAAAGTCTTTCATGGGCACTTCTATGTAGTTTGCAGCCATCAGTTGAGTAACATGTTTATATACCGAAAAAGAATGCTCTGAACTAATTACATCAGTCCCCTTTTCGATAAAAGAAAGAGCTACCATTTCTAGAACATTGTCGCTCCCGTTTCCAAGAACCAATTGCTTTTCTTTTATTGAGTTATGAGCTGAAAGATTTTTGTACAAGGGGTGGTTTAGTGGATCTGGATAATAGACGGATCTGTCTAGCGCCTCTTTTAATTCGTCTAGACTGACTGGGCAACCGTATGGATTTTCGTTTGAAGCAAGCTTTATTACCTCTGTTAAACCATATGTTCTTTTTACATCCTCTATAGATGTGCCTGGTTTGTATTCTGAAATTTGCTTGATAGATTCTCTAAATTTTAGTGACATAATAAATGTATTATACAGCAAGCATTACTTGAACAATAATTGAATATTTAAATTAAATTGAAAAAGATGCTAATGATTGACTGTAATTATACTTTTTGAAGTGACAAATAGTAGACTGAGCTTGGGTTAAAAGCCGCACCAGAGTAAGGTCTAGGTGCTCCAACATGAGTGTCACTTACATTTCTTAACTGTCCATCTGCTCCAAGAACTGTTGAAGTATAATGACCACCCTTAGCCGCAGCACTATTATCTCCAGGCCGACCACCGGGGTGGTGATTTCCAGTTGTAACAATCTTGTATTCTGTTCCACTAATAGTAACTTTACCTGTAACAGGAATGTTAATATTACCGGCTATTCTTTCTCTATTACCTGTAGCTCGATTAAATCTGAATCTTTTCAAGGTTATCAGCATAGTATCTGGTAAATCCGCAGGCTTTATCGAAAAACGCTTTTCAGCATCCTCAAGTCCCCTTGCATCGTTAAATCTATATTGTTCACCACCGGTAAGTAAAGTTGGCGTAAAAAACTCTTCAATACTTGCTTGTAGAGAATAATCTGCATCGCCAGGTTGTGCCTTTGCCATTGTTAGTTCTAACTTATTCATTGGGTCTGTACCATTACTTTGTATAACGCCGTCTATAGACCTAAGATTTGATTGAGCCTTAAAAGCACCAAATCTAGTAACTCCGCTAATACAAGTAAGTGCTTCAGTGGAATCCTCTTGTCCAAATCGACTAAACGGGGTTAATATATTTTTTACTATCGTTCTTAAGACAGCTGTTCTTCTATTCGCAGCGCTTGCTTCTGCGGGAGTAGACCTGGCCATACCCTCGTGTTCTCTTATTAGGGTGCTCAGTGCGACTAAGGCATCTTTAGCCCTATACAAGTCTTTTTTGTTTATTTGCGCAGTACGAAACTCAGATTTTGCTTTAGTGGCAGCTACGTTGTATACAGGGACTACTGGTTCAGCTGGCATTGCAGTTACCTCGGCAATCTTTGCCTCAAGATGAGCAATATAACCAGGTGTATGAATTAGTACTTGTATTGCTGTATTGAAGTAACATTGGTTTCCTTCATTTCCAAGCCCAACTGTTTCCCCTATTGAGTCTGCTGTGTGAGCTACTATAGCGGCTGGTTGTGCCAGAGGCGCTGGAGCAGCCAGAGGTGCGGGCTGAGAAACAGCTGCTGCTGCTGCTGGACTTACAGTTGGTAGAGGTGTCGCCATTGCTGCAACTAGCGGAGCAGTTGCTACAGCGGCAGCTAGATTAGTTTTCTTTTGCGCTTCTATCCTTTGTGCTTCTATACGTTGAACGCGTTCTTGTTCAGCTCTTAACTGAGCCTCACGCGCCTCTTGCGCTTTTCTTTCTGCGGTTTCAGCCATATCAGTGGCGCGCTGTGCAGCCTCTTGCGCTTGTCGTTGTTTAGCTTCCGCTAAATCTGCGCTTTTTGCTCTTTTTGCAGCATCTACTTTTTCTTTTGCAAGTGCTTTTGCGTTTACTTCAGCAACTTCAGCTCTCGCCACTTTCTCTGCTTCTGCTAAAGCAGCTTCGTCTCGTTTTGTTCGAGCTTTACTTACAGACGTTTCTATAACGTCAGGGGCCTTAGTTGACGAAGCCATTGAATCTACTTCAGATTGAAGATAAGCAAATAGTGGTTTTTTAGTTCTGTAGCCTAATTCCATTGCGTTTTTTATGACAGTACTATATTTATTATTCCCCAAAGCACTTTTAAATTCATCAAGTATAGATCTGTATGCCTCTAATCTTTCTTCTCTAGTAGTAGCTACAGATGTGTCATGCTTATATTCTTGTGCTTCAAAAGAAATTTCCTGTTTTTTAAGTCGATGGCGTATTGTAGTTGCACGCGCCGCGCTTGGCACACTGGACGTTTGTAAATCTAAGCACTGTGAAATGTTAGTTATTGATTGAGCAAGAGCGTCCTGAAAATAATTCCCTTTGTTTTCACTAAGTTTGCCAGTAACAGCTTTCATTTCTTTATCTAAACTATCTATAGATTCTTGTCGTAAAAACTGTGAAAATTTTGTGGATATGTCAGAAAGAACGTCTTTTCGTTCGCTTTTAGTTAAGCTGCATAAGAGAGTGTCAACTCTTTGAATATGGTCATTAAACCCTTTACTTACAATTAGTAATTCAACTTGAATTTCTGTTTTGGTATGCTCTACATGGGCTTCTCTTGTTGGAAAAGCCATAGTGGAAGGTGAAGCATTTGCATGCGATAAAAATGGGCTTCTTGGTAATTCTTGATATCTTAGAGGTCCTGCTAATGCCATTTTCTTCACTCCTTTTTTTTAACTCTTACTTAGTTATCGGTAATTATTACAAAAAATTGCATATTACTTTGACTAATGTACTAGTTAGGAGGCGTAACTATTGACTTAATTTTAACATAAATGAGTCTAGATAGACAATAAAAAACACGTTATTTATACTATATATATACACTTTTTTGAGCAAAACCAAACATTTTTTACAATTGCCTATGCCTGAGAGAGGGTAATTTATTCCTTATGGCTTCTAATTTTTCAAAGTCTAAGGTAGAAACTAATAACTCTTGTGTATTTCCCCCTCCTTGAGCCAAAATACAGCCCCAAGGGTCAATTATAAGGCTATTGCCGTAAGTTTCTACCCCTGCGGCCCCTTTTCCTACTTGATTAGGTGCTAGAACGTAAGCTTGATTCTCTATAGCCCTCGCCCTGCATAAAACTTCCCAATGGGCCTCACCTGTAGGTTTTGTGAAAGAGGAAGGGATTGAGATCATTTCAACCCCTTTTTTTGCGTAATTGCGATATAATTCTGGAAATCTAAGGTCATAACAAATAGACATCCCTAGTTGTTTATCTCCAATTGAGGCCACTACAGGATCTTTTCCGGCTTCATACCATTTTGATTCTTGGATTTTAGCCTCATCGTGATTAATATCGAACAAATGTATTTTTCTATAAACAGCATTAATTTCACCTGCTGGATTGATTAGAACAGACGTATTGTATACTTTTTTTGAATTTGGAATGGACTCACAAATACTCCCTGCCAAAATATGTAGTTTTGCTTCTTTTGCCCAGGCTTTTAGTGTTGAAATAGAACGCCCGTCTAACGACTCCGGTTTTAGTGCAGACCATTTGCCTGTTTTCCTGAAATTGAATACCTCTGGGAAAAGTAAAAACTCTACATTTTTTGTTTTTGCCTCGGTAACGAATCGTTGGCATGTTTCTAAGTTATTATCGACATCTTCAGTTGAATTTATCTGAGCCAGCCCTACTTGTAATTTGTTCATCTCATCAGTATAAAGCATTATTTCTTGTTATTCATCACCTTTCTGCCTATACTCAGGAATATGTCCGATATTATTAAAGCTATTATCCTTGGGATCGTTGAGGGAATTACTGAATACATCCCTATCTCCTCTACGGGTCATTTAATCATCACCGGTGATTTTTTAACTTTCACATCTGCTAATACAGAAACCTTTAGTATTGCCATTCAGTTGGGCGCTATTTTGTCTGTTGTGTTTATATATAAAGACTTTTTCAAAGAGATTGTTCAGCCTAAAAATTGGTTAAGTAAAGACATGAAAATGATTGCTATTGCCATATTTCCAGCTCTTGTTTCTGGCTTTTTCCTTCATTCGTTCATTAAAGAACATTTATTTAGTACACCCACTGTTATATGGGCCTTATTTGTGGGTGGAATTATAATGATTATTGTTGAAAAGTTTTTTAAAATCATCCCTACCACTACCGATGTAAAAGATATTACAGCAAAACAAGCGCTTATTATTGGAGTAAGTCAATGCGCTGCTCTATGGCCTGGAATGAGTCGGTCTGGGTCTACCATTGTTGGTGGCCTTTTTGCTAAATGTGACTATGACACGAGTGCAAAGTTTTCGTTTATTATTGCAGTACCCGTAATGATTTGTGCTGTCGGATATGACTTATTAAAAAGCATGGACAGCCTAACGATGAACGACGCTCAGCTTATCGCTATTGGGTTTATCGTTTCGTTTATAGTTGCTATTATTGCTATCCGAACGTTCCTTAAAATATTAAGTCGCCTTAAGTTATTTCCGTTCGCAGTCTACCGTATTGTATTTTCAGCAATCTTATTTTGGTCAGGTGTTTAAGTTATGAGAAAAAGTAGTTTATTAATTGTATTATTACTTGTCCCCAGCATTATGTTTGCAATGGGGTCAAAACCTAAAACGCAACAAAGCACTAGTACGCCTGTAGATCAGGACATTGTAGTGAATACACCACTAGAAGCTATTTATTATCTGTCTAAAGGACTTCCAAAAAAAGAAAAAGACCAAATTGATAGTAAATTACTAATTGAATACTTAAAACAAGGAAATTACCCCAGAGCCGTGTCTCTTCTTCAAGAAATTGAACAGGCAAACAACCTCTCTCTTTACATTAATACTATTAATTTAATGGTTAAAAACCTACCTAAAGAAAATAAACAGCAACGACTAGAAGAAATTATTGGGTCGGTTCAAAATCGAGATAAGAAAGACCTTATTATTGAACATATTGTCCTTGCCTCAATAAAAGATAACGATGTTTCTCGTGTTGATGCGTTTCTTTCTGAGCTTAAAAGCAGATTTATAAAAGCGAGAATTCATAAGTACCTTATTGAATATTTCATTAAAAATGACGACATTATCAAAGCCTTAACTTACGCTGAAGAAGTTCAAAATCACTCTGAAAAAGACCAAGTAGATGCGTTGTTTGTTTTATATTACGCTAGTGTTAATAATATTGATGAAGCTCAACGCTATCTAAACACCATCCCAGATGGGCAGTTACGTGAGTCGACTTTAAGTAATTTAGGGAAATTGTTTGCAGAGGATAAAAACTTTAATTTATCTATTCAATATACAAATGAGATCCAACGCCAACTACTTAGAGATGAAACACTTAGTATCCTTGTTAAAGCTTATGTAGAAGACCAAAAGTTTAAAAGCGCATTTCAAATGTCTGACAGTATTAAAGACACCTATTACCAAGCACTAGCTAGATCGTTTCTTGCCAATGCACTTGTAGAAAACGGACAATTAAAACCCGCCATTCAACTAGCAAGTAGTATTGAAGATGAAACCTTAAGGTCAGATATTTTTTATCGTTTAAGTCTCTATCACGCTGCTAATAATGACATCGAAGAAGCGTTTACCACACTAGAATTAATTACAGACTATGAAAAGAAAAAAGCTGCTGTTAAAAAACTAGCTACTTATGTTGGAGCTATGAAGGAATATCATTACTCGCTTCTTATTCTAAAAAAATTAGAACCAGACGCATTAAAAGACATTGCGTTACAAGATTTTGCATTAAACTTTATTCTTAATCATCCAATAGAAAATTCAATTTCAACTCTCAGAGATATAATTACTGAAGAATCAGTTGTGGCTATTTCTGATCAATACATAGCCAAAGATCAACACTTAGAGGCGATGAACTTCACATTTAACATTCCTACCACTACTTATATTCCTAATGTTCAATTTCATATTATTTTGTCGTCGAAGTTGGTTACTAACACTCAAAACATTAAAGAAATTATTGAACTAAACGACACACTCTTACCTAAGTTCAAACCCTATAAACAAGCGCTTATTCATTTAGCAACTGCACGTTTGTATGAAAGAATTGAAGACGTTGAGGCCGCTGATACAGAACGCTATAATGCAGAAGTAATATTAGACAAAGTTGAACTGAATACCGTCAAACAAAATGAGCTTATAAATTATTTATTAGAGTTAAAAGAATTTGACATTGCTTTATATCAGTTAGATAAACTTACTATTAAAAAAGATCGTATTAAGTTTTTGTTTGAGTTGAGTACTACCCCTCTAAATTTAGATGAAGATCAACTTGCGCTATTAAAAAGAATTGCACAAGGAAACTAAGGTTTGCTATACTTCTTGTTCTTGATCTAGATTTTATACCAATGCGGGAGTAGCTCAGTTGGTAGAGCGTCAGCCTTCCAAGCTGAATGTCGCCGGTTCGATCCCGGTCTCCCGCTCCAAAAAACATCCTAATACCATTGCTAGATAAACCCTATTGGGTAAATTCAAAAACCAATATACGCTCGGCCTATGTATTATTGATTTTTGAATTTACCCAATAGGACTTATTTATCAACGGTATTAGGATGTTTTTGTCCCTAGCTGTCTTTTTTTGGTTGGTTTTTGTTTGCTTATTTGAGTTCATTGATGAGGCTTTTTGTGGTAGAGTTGTTTTTATATGGGTAGTATCCTTAAAAAATTGAAATTGAGTCACAAATCGCTTGCTTGCCCTAGGTGTAAGCGGCAATTACGTGTGCCTTTAAAACCTGGGAAAATTCTTCGGATAACTTGCCCTAGCTGCTCATCTAAATTTGATATCTCTTTTAAAAATCCTATTCTTGATATGTTTAACTGGGATAACTCTAAAGACTTTCCCTCTAACATAAAACTTGTCTTTAAAAACTTTAATACACTTCCAACTCGTGCCAAATTAACTATCGCTTTGTTTATTGGAGCCATTCTCTATATTGGTGTTTCTTTTTATCAAGGATCTCAAACTAAAGAATTTTCGACCCCTAATGCTCCTCAACTTGAACAATCACTTTTTTAACTTATGAGTCAGGCATCACTTATTTACAATCTAAGTGACCCTCTAGAACTAGAAAGTGGGTCTAAACTAAATCATGTCGATATTTCTTACGAAACCTATGGAACTCTCAACAAAACTAAGTCTAATGCTATCTTAATTTGTCACGCACTCTCTGCTGACGCACACGTTGCGCAACATCCTGAAAATAAAACTAAAGGTTGGTGGGATGATCTTGTTGGAAACGGAAAAGCTATAGATACTAAAAAGTATTTTGTAATTTGTTCTAATACTATTGGTAGTTGCAGAGGATCCACAGGGCCCATGAGTATTAATAAAAGCACTAAAAAACCCTACGGACTTAAACTTCCTGTAATTACTATTGGCGATATGGTCAGTGCTCAGGAAGCGCTTTTAAACCACTTGAATATAGAGACTCTTTTTGCCGTTGTTGGTGGCTCAATGGGGGGGATGCAGGCCTTAGAATGGAGTATTAGGTTTCCTTCAAAAGTTAAACGATGTATAGCTATTGCTACTACTGCAAAACTGTCACCACAAAGCTTGGCGTTTGGTGCCGTTGGACGTAATGCTATTACCTCGGACCCTGAATGGCATAAAGGAGATTATTATGCCAAAGAAGCACCTCAAAAAGGCTTAGCTATTGCACGAATGATTGGGCACATTACTTACCTTTCAGAACAGGGAATGCTTGATAAGTTTGGACGTAACCTTCAGGAAAAGACTGACTTTGGTTATGATTTTTCATCCGATTTTCAAATTGAAAGCTACTTGAAGTATCAAGGAGATAAGTTTATGACTTTTTTTGATGCTAATGCTTATTTATACTTGTCTCGTGCGATGAGCTATTTTGATTTAGAAAAGAAATATAAAAGCTTAAACAAGGCCTTTAAAAAGTCTGAAAGTAAATTTTTAATCCTTTCTATATCCTCTGACTGGCTTTACCCTTCAAAACAAAGCAAAGAGATTGTTAAATCATTAATGACCCTTAGTAAAGATGTTACCTACGCTGAAATTGACTCTCCATTTGGCCATGATGGATTTTTGCTGGAATGTAAGAAGATTGGAAAAGTGGTAAAACCATTTTTAGGAAATTAAATGAATAAAATAACTAAACAGATTCTTGATAAAGTTCCTAAAAATGCAAAAGTATTAGACTTAGGATGTGGAGACGGATCACTATTATCAACTTTAATTAAAGAAAAAAACTGCTCGGGGTACGGAATAGACTTAAATCATGACTGTATTATAGATTGCACTAAAAAAGGAATTTCTGCGTTTCAAAGCGATATGGAAAGTGGACTTGATGGGTTTTCTGATCAGTTTTTTGACGTCGTAATTTTGAGTCAGACGCTCCAACAAGTTAACAAACCATTAGATCTTATTAAAAATATGCTTAGGATTAGTAAACAAGCGATTGTTACCTTTCCTAACTTTGCTCATTGGACTATTCGTTTCTCATTATTATTTGGCGATATTCCAAAATCAAAAGCACTTCCGTACGAGTGGTACGATACACCCAATATTAGAGTTATAAGTATCCAGTCCTTTAGAGAGATGTGTAAAAAGAATAAAATTAATATCGTTGAAGAACTTTCAATTTATGAACGCGGGATTTTAAACTTTTGTCTAGCCCCACTCGCTCCTAATTTTTTCTGTCATAGAGGCATGTTTTTAATTGAGAAAAAGTAAATGATATCAGACAACGGCCTATACCTTCATCAGGCTCAAATTGGGCCGATGGACAACTTTGTTTACATTCTTGCTGATTTAAAAACTAGAAAATGTGCAGTTGTAGATCCAGCATGGGATGTCGATTATTTTCTTACTCATATTAAAGCCCAAAACTTTGAATTAGAGGCTATATTTTTAACTCACGGGCATGGTGACCACATAAACGGAGTTGAAGATATTTTAAAGTTTAAAAATGTTCCTGTTTATTTGTCGAGTAAATGTCTATATCACCCACCCTCTTATGCCAAAGTACATTATACCGATGATATCCCAGAAACTGACGATACTGTAGAACCCTCGAAAACTGATAATAAAAAAAACACTTACAATACAGTCCCCTTAGGAAATCTTGAATTAACTGTTATTCCTACCCCTGGTCATTCTCCGGGTGGACAATGTTTTTTGTACAAGAAAACACTTATTTCTGGTGATACTGTTTTTGTGAATGGTTGTGGGCACTGTAGACTTGAAGGAGCTAGCGTTAGCCTGTTGTATGACGCTATTCAATTAATTAAAACACTTGATGATGACATTATTATTTATCCTGGGCACGATTATGGGCCGACTGGTACTGATACCATTGGTAAGCAGAAAAAAACAAACCCTTATTTTACAAATAATTTTGCTAAGTTTACTCAGATGAGAAAAGCGTAAGTATTATCTATTCGCTAGTGTAACTTTATTTAGATATAATCTGTAACTGAATATCTAGAACAAGCGTATCTGAAATTTTTTCGTCTTCATTCACAATAACAATCTGGTATGATTCTCGGCTGATTTCTACAGTTGAGCTAATGCCTATTCTGTATTTACCGTTTTCTTGAGTAACTGGACCTGTAACGGTCAAGGGGATAATGAGTCCTTTAGACTTGCCATTAATGGTAAATAATCCTTTTGCAACGGGGCCGTTTGGCGAGCCTTCAATTCTCATACTCTCAAAATGAATACTCTTATATTTTTTGGTTTTAAAAACGCTTTCTTTTAAATACTCATCTCTGTCTTCGTTTCCGGTACTTAAGTTTTTTAGAGATGCTTTAAAACCTAGCTTACTAATTTTGCCTCTGGTAATTGAGGCTTTTCCTTTAATATTTGCGAGCCTTACTACTAAGTGATTTAAAGTATTACTTTTGTATTTAATGCCAATGTAGGAGTTATCACCGTCAATTTTGTAGTTTTGAGCAAGTAGCATTGTTGGAATAAGTAGAAATAGAAAAATTGAGATTAAACGTTTCATTAGTAGCCCCTACTTGTTTAGTTGATTATGTTCGCCGTCGCAATATGGGAAACTCTTACTTTGTTTACACATGCAATATGAAATATTTTTAGGCTCATCAATACGACATTTTTTAGGTCTTAAGCCCGTTCCTTCGTGAGAACCGTCACAATATACGCCGTCAGCGCTTCTGCCACATGCACAAAAGAAATAGACGTCGGGCTCTAGGTTGATTGACTTACATTTAGTATCTGCTATTTTTGGTGTTTCCATATTGGATTCCTTTGTTTAACTTTATTTAATGGATTATAGCATTCTATGACGTAGTTTCGAAATTAGGGACCTGAGTCCTAATTACTTGCACAGTAAGGGTGCTCACTTTAGAATACTTGACTATGACCACTAAAGATTATTGGAAAAATATTAAAAAACCTATTATCGGGCTCGCCCCAATGGACGGCTATTCAGACAGCGCTTTTCGTCGTACCTGTAAGTTTGTGAATCCAGATATAATCACCGTTACCGAGTTCACCTCAGCAGATGGATTACACTATAGTTCTGAAAAACTTAAGCGAAAACTGTCTTTTCACGAGAACGAGCAACCCGTTTTTGCCCAAATTTTTGGTAAAGATATCGAGACCTTTATTTCTGCCACTAAAGTATGCGAAGACATGGGCTTTACAGGAATAGACATTAATATGGGATGTCCCTCTAAAAAAGTAGTGAAGTCAGAACATGGAATTGCACTTAGAAAGTCTCCAGACTTAGCCTATAAGCTCATCGAAACGGTTGCTAATAATACGAAGCTTCCTGTTTCTGTTAAAACTCGATTGGGATGGTCCGATGCCTCTGACTTGATAGCGTTTGGAAAAGGGGCTGAAAACGCCGGGGCTAATATGCTTTGCATTCACGCTAGAACTTATAAAGAGCCTTATAATGTTCCAGCACAATGGGAACACTTATACGAACTTAAAAAACATATCTCTATCCCTCTTTTGGGTAATGGTGGAATTGTGTCGTTGCAGGACGGACTAGACAAGCTTAACAATCTCGACGGATTCTTAATTGGACAAGCTAGTTTTGGAAACCCATGGGTGTTTTCTTTGGACGATAAACCACTATCCTTTATCGACCGCTTACCTGTGATTTTAAAGCACGCTGAGTGGCTTATAGAGAGTAAAGGTGAACAAATTGGTACTAGAGAGATACGAAAACACTTACTTTCTTATGTAAAGGGATTTAGAGGGGCTAAGGAATATAGATCTAAAATTACGCATGTTGGCTGTTACGAAGATATTGTCTCTACTTTGGACTTAATTAAAAAAGAAGCTAGCTGACATTATTTTACTAATCTTCAAGACCTAGAAGTGCTTCAGAAAACCTAAATTCGAGAACCGCTTCTATGTTTTCACTAAAGTCAGTATATTTTTCACCCACTCTTCGATTTGTAATGTTCAACTCTTTTAATTTTTTTAAATACTGTAAATTTGAGTAAGCTAAGGCCTTAGCACCCACTTCTCCACTAATATTATTAGAAATGCTTAAAGATCTTAATTCTTTAAAATTTGTATTGGCTAAATAAGTCATACCAGTATTAGAAATTAATGTGCAACTTAAATCTAAGCGTTTTAATCTATTTTTTAACGCTGACTTAATAATAGCTTTAACGCCTCTATCACCCAACGAGTTGTAACTCACATCTAAATTTACTAAGTTTGGGAAATTACTTGAATTCACAAGCGTTTCTAACCCACTTACAGTCAAAATAGTCTCTCTTAGATTAAGTGACCTCAGGGACTTAAAATTTGGAGAATTTGCTAATAACATTACTCCCCTACTTGTAAGTTTATTTGTACTTAAATTTAATATTTTTAAATTGATTAACTCTTTACAGCTGACTAATGATTTAAGGGCTTTAACGTTGATTCCATTGTTACTAAAGTCTAAAAATGATATTTGATTTAACTGATAGGCATTAAATTTATCACTTAATATGCCTGCAAATACTTCAGCCGTTTGTGCATTTTCAAGGGCCTGTTTAATTGGAGAAAGCTCGACACAAACTGAACTTGATGAATTGAATTTGGATACCTTAACTAATGACTGTTCTTGGACTCTTATGCTTTCGAGTGTCACTTCAACTACTTCAGCAAATTTTTTAAGTTCAGAAGAGACGTTTAGGTCATCTTTATTTCTGTTAGTTTTATCATCTTTTTCCTTGGCCATAGTGGCTAATTACCCACTATAGGATTTTTTAAACTAAATGTGTTATTTCAGTGTTTCTGTAGAGCCTCAAAGGTGTAGTTCCCTGCTTTTACTCCGGCTAGCGCACCCAATAAAAGTAAATACCCTATTGATGTAGTTACAAGAGTCAAACAAAGTACACCTAATTTGAAAAATACTTAAGAAAGTTGGGGTCCGAGTAGCAATGGAACGAAAAGTTACGATAAGCACATGTTTTGTGCCTGAACTAGATAAACTTTTGATTAATAATTCCCATTTAAATAAGTGCGAAATTTATATGTTTATGACTAATATAGGCCTTAGCGTGTTTCACCGCACCATTGCTACTCGTGGCCCTTTTTTGGAATTTATGTTTCAGATGCGACAGAGCCATAGTTTCTCATAAACAACGACAAAACCAAGCTTCTTTAGCTGGGTTCATAGAAAAAACAAATGCTATAATATAAAAATATATGAAATTAATATGTAAATTTACCGATAATTAGGTATGTTTACTAAAAACCTACTAAAAAAGGTAATTGCGTTTAAAGAAATAGACCGGCCTAGAACTTACTACAGTAAAGGAAAGATTGATTGGACAAAGATTAACGACATACGCCGATCATCTGACGGGACAACGGGAATATATTTTCTGTATTTTGAGGGAAGTAAGTCACCAAAGCTGTGCCTAAAATTTTCAGCAGAGCCTTACAGAGAGCTTTTAGGAACCAAAATTTTTGAATTTTTAGGACTAAATACGCCAAAAACAAAAATTTCAGATTTAAATGGCAGTGAGTGCGTGGACTTAATGCAGGCTTTAGATAGAAAATCTTTAGAATTAGAAGGCGCAAATCCTCATCAATCAGATCGTCTTTATAGTGCTGTTAAAAGGTTAAAGGCATTTGGTAAAGATAATAATAGTCATGTTGTCATTATGGAGTGTATAAGGGGAAAGAGTTTAGAAGAAGTAATTCGTAATGACTGGGCCTACAATAAGACTTCTCAAGACGAGTTTTATTTTCAATTAGGGCAAGGGTTTCTTGCTGATGCTTTTATTGCTAACCCAGATCGATTTGAATTTTTGTTTTGTGACAATCCAACTAACTACCGTATTCCGTTTCATGGGCCAAACGTTTTAACATTTATAGATCAACCAACTCAATCTCTAATGATAAAGCAACCTAACTTAGTACCTGAAAGCCAAGCTCAAAAGTTCTTACATCTTGTAAATTTACTAACGGAAGAAAATACCCCTCCTGGTACATTTCTCCCTATAAGAAGGACTTCACAACGAGACTTATATAGCGACTATACGTCTAAACATGAAGAACCAGCTTGTTTTGATTCAGAAAAATATGCAAGAGGAATAGTTGATACTTTAGTTAATCTTTCTATAAATAAAAGCACTCATTCAAATATAACAAAAGGTTTTGATTTTAACTTTACCGACTATACCGAAACTTTAGAACAAATTATTACTAAAGTTGTTAAAATGGTGACGTCTTATACAAGATATACGCCTAAGAAAGAGCAAGCAGATATGATTGTACTGGGTATGAAAAAAATGTTAGAAAAAATTAATAAAACTAGATTTGAAGACTATGTAACACTTAGTAATAGCATGGAACAAGTGGACCCTAGTATTGGAATGTCATTACGACATCTAGAGCAAAGTCTCAACTATTGCAAAACCCGTTTATCACCAAGGCCCATGACTCCTCCAAGAAGGTCACTACGTCCATTATCTCCATTTATGAGTCCGGTAGAAACATTTAAATCTTTCTTAGAAATTGGGTCAAAAGACGATATTAAAGATGCAATAAAATTATTACCATCACTACATTTAAAACCAGACGACCAGGATGAACTGGGTATTTTGCTTGCCAGACTAACAGAGTTTCAGTCTCCTTCAAAAGACGACCCAAGTGGTCTAGACCAAAGAGAAACATTAAGGCGTCGAGCACTCTCTCTTGTATGTAGTGGTTCAAATCCTCTTGAAGTTTAAAACAAAAGTATTTACGATGAGTCGTAATGTTATCCAAAGTATTAAGCACCAACACAGAAGCGCTCAAGATTTCAACACAAGACCGTTTAGATTTTATAGAAGCAGTTAAAATCGGGTCTAAGGACGAACTACTAAATGTTTATGAATCCCTGAGAGAGTCTCCTTTAAAACAACTAATTTTTTCAATGCTCAGATTAGTAGAAAAAACCAAGGTTAATGCTGTCACAAACCCAAACGAACTAGAGGAAAGATACGGTGCTTTAAAGAATAGAGTGATAGACTTACTATATTCTGAGTCTCCCCATAGATAAATCCAGGGGGTTCTAGGGGTCCGAGTTATGACCTGTTTTTTACTGCCATTCTATTTTACGTCCCTCTTTTAAGTGTCCCCACTTGTCTGAAAGAGTAATGGCCTCGTCTTTAGAATGAGTCACCAATAACGTGGTAATGCCTTCCCCTTTTATAATCTTTTTAAAGTCTTTTAAAATCCTCTCTTTTAAATCAGAATCTAAACTTGAAAAAGGCTCGTCCAATAATAGTAGTTTTGGCTTGGGCGCTAATGCTCTTGCAATTGCGACTCGTTGTTGTTGACCTCCTGAAATTTCACTGGGATATTTGTCTTTAATCCCACTAATTTCTAGTAGAGTAAGCATGTCGTTTAAACGTTCTGTTTGATCGTTTTTTTGAAGTCCAAAAGTAATATTCTTTTCAACACTTAAATGGGGAAATAAAGCTAAGTCTTGAAATACAAAACCAACTTTTCGATGCTGGGGTTCAATATTTTTGGACTGATTAAATATCACCTTATTGTCTATTGTGATGGTTCCTGAGTCTGGACTATTAAATCCTGCGATTAGTCTCAAAAGAGTTGATTTTCCACAGCCACTTGGCCCCAGAATACTAACAATTTCTTCACGATTCACTTCTAAATCAAGGCCGTTTAAGACGATTTTTTTGTCGAAACGTTTGGAAAGTTCTTTACACTTTAAATGTGGACTACTCACTCGTGAGACCTCTCATTTTTACTCAGTATTAATACAGGGATAATGCCTACACACACTAATATTATTGCAGGTAATGCGGCTTTTTCCCATTCACCTTCTGACGTATACTCAAAAATCTTTACAGAGAGTGTGTCCCATCCAAAAGGCCTAGTCATAAGTGTAATTGGCATTTCTTTCATCACCTCTATAAACACCAATAACGAGGCTGTAATAATACTTTTCTTTATGGTTGGAATAAATATTCTTCTAAAAATTTCAACTGCGCCGCACCCCAAACTTCTCGCTGAGTCGTCAATATTTTTAGACAGCCGTTTAAACCCAGTATTTATGGGGTTTAGTCCGACAGTTAAAAATCTAATTGAATAGCCAAAAATAATTATGATGATACTATTTTTTATAAAACCGTATGAAAAAAACCTTGTAATGACTGTAAAAGATATCACTGCAAGAACGGCGCCAGGAAGTGCGTAACCTACGCTAGCTAATTTTTGACTTAAGGCTAAAACCTTTGAATACTTTCTTTCAAGGCGTGTTGAAACAGCTAAATAACAAGCCAAGCTGACTATTAGGACTGTCGCTATTAGAGAAAGAGATAGTGAGTTTAATAAGAAAGGAAGGATTGATTTTATATCCACTACTGTTGCGTCCATAAATGACCATTTAACAAGTTGCGCAAATGGAAGAAAAAAAGCTAAAGAGGCGATACTGAAACAAAATACACTGGTTAAAATTGAAGGGCGTCCTTTTAAGATTTTTTTTGGACTAGGCTTCAACTCTTGATCGGGAGAATAAAACTGTCTTTTTCTTCGAACCCAAGATTCTAAGTATAAAATCACACCAACAATTATTACTGTTACAGCAGCGATTCTATTAGCAGACCCAATTGAAAAATAAGAAAACCATGCTTTATAAATAGCAACGCTCACTGTGTCGATATTAAAAATTGAGACAGCTCCAAAGTCTGAAAGCGTCTCCATTAGTACAAATAAAGCGCCCCCGGTAATCCAGGGCCACGAGGAAGGAATCATCACAGTAATAAAAGCGTTTAAAGGACCTCTGCCCAAACTTTGCGCCACTTCTAATGACCGTTTCCCCTTACTTTGAAAAGCGGCCTTACTAAATAAATATACATATGGATATAAAGAAAGAGAGAGCACTCCAGACGCAAATAGAATTGAATTAGTGTTTAAGATATTTTCCCAAAGGCCCAAGTGCACAAATGCCAAGACATATGGAGGTACTGCAAAAGGTAAAAACAAAGCCCACGACAAAAACTTTGACCCTGAAAACTCATAAATTGTTGTTAGATACGCTAAGGTAGTTCCTAAAATTGTAGACAAAAGAGTGACTAAAGTTATAAAGAGTAGCGTGGTTAAGGCAACTCCTGTGATGTAATTGCTGCTTAATTCAAATTGTATAGGTGTAAAGAAGGAAGAGAGTAAAAATACTATGGGTAAAACTACTATTAATAAGACCAATCCCACGCCCGTTCTTTGCAAAAGAGACGACACTACTTATATCCTAATTTGTCCATTAAACGGATAGATTGTCTTTGAAACTGGCCCGCATTTTCAAGTGATGCACTATTCGATTTAAACTTGCCCCAAGCGGCTACTTCTTTTGATAACTTCACATCTCCAGCCACAGGATACTCATCATTTAATTGTGTAAATATAGTTTGAGCTTCTTTACTCACTAACCACTCTAAAAACTTCACCGCTTGTTTAGGGTGAGCAGAATATCGAGTTACCCCAGCTCCAGAAATGTTAATGTGCGTCCCATTAGTGAGTTGGTTAGGCCAAAAAACGGTTACTGGAAACGACGGGTCCTTTTTTAATAGGCGAGCAAGATAGTAAGTATTAACAATGCCTACGTCCCCTACTCCATTGGCTATGGCTTGTATGGCCTTAGTGTCTGACGTATAAACAGGCGCCGCTAAATTATTAATCCATCCTTTTATTACGCCTTTGGTTTTAATGGTTCCATTTTCGCCAATCATCATGGCTACTAAAGACTGGTTATATACTTTTTTAGATGTTCTTAATACAAGGCGCCCTTTCCATTTCTTTGTGGCGAGATCCTCGTATGTACTAAGTTCAGATGGGTTTACTTTATGTTTGTTATAGACAATCGTCCGAGCTCTTACACTAAAGGCAAACCAATAATTGTCTTCGTCTTGTAAATGTTTAGGTAATCTTTTTGAGAGTGTTCTAGATAAGGTAGGGCGCAGTACCCCTTGTTTTTTGGCGTGCCATAAGTTTCCTGCGTCTACTGTGAAATATATATCTGCAGGACAGGATTTGCCCTCAATCTTAATTTTTTCAAGAAGCACGGGGGCTTTGTCGGTAAAGTAATGAACGGTTAGCCCAGTCTCTTTTTGATACGCTTCAACTAACGGCTTAATGAGGTGTTCTTTTCGTGCCGAATAAATAACTAAGTCAGGTGAACTAGAATTAGAACACCCGCTTAGTACAGTAAAAATACTAAGAAGTAAAAGACTCCATTTAGAAATTGGCAGTAAGGCCTGCATATACTTTTCTTTCATTACCCGGCATGATACCTTCTGGGCTTCTAGATGCAATATAAATTTCGTTTAACATGTTTTTTACGGATACGAATGTAGTGAAATGATTGTTCAGTTTCAAACTTGTTGAAAGATTAAATACTGTGTATGCCGGCACTATTCCGTATCGTCCGTCAGCTGAAGAGACACTAGTGTTATTTGCATCTGCAAACATTCCCGTTTGATAATAGCCATCAACATACATTTTCAGTTTATCTTCAGGACAAGTCCAACCTAGTGAGGCATGTAGATTCCCTTTTGACACATATGGAATTCTGTTGCCGTCAGTAGCTGTTTCATTGTTGTTTCCGTCAGTTAAGTTTGATTTGAATGTTGCGTCAGTATAAGTCACAGACACACTAGAGTTTAATGACGACTTATTTTTAAGCTTTCTACTTGAATTTAAGCCAAGTTCTAGTCCAGTTGAAGCACTTTTTCCTGAATTAGCCTTGCTTAAACCACTAGATGTAGAGGCGTTAATGATTTGGTTTTGATAGTCATAATGAAATACAGTGGCGGTAGTATGAATTGTCTTTGTAAGCGTTGATCTAAGACCTACTTCGAAGTTAGTACTTCTTTCTGGGGATAGTTTTTGGTCTACCCCGGTGCCGTCAATTGCGTCAGAGAATCTTGGAGGGGCAAACCCCTTATGTGCACCACCGTAAACAGTGTGTTTTTGAGTTGCAGTATATGTAAAACCGACTCCAGGAATTAGCTCAGTTTGAAGTCCTGTTCCCTTACTTGTGTTGGTCGTTGAGCTGTTTTTTAGTATGTTTCGTTTTTGGTTAAACAATTCCATTCTTACCCCTGGGTTAATGGTAAGTTTGTCAGTGGCTTTATGGTTATATTGAGTGTGAAACCCGGTAGCTAAAGTAGACCTAATTTCGTCAGTTTTGAGCCCGTTATCGTCTTTTGCTGTTCTAGCAGTGGCAGTATCTCCATTTACACGTTGGTTTCGTTCTTCTTCGTAGTGTAATTTAATTGATGCTTTATAGTCCTTATATTCCAAGCGTGGTTCAACACCTACCACTTTATAATGTCTGTTTCGCCCCCCGTTAGAGTCTTTAAAAACTTGGTCGCCGTTCAGGTCTAGAAATGTTGTGTCGTATCCGAGGGCGTTGTCTGCACCTTTAGTATAGTCTCGTCTCCACCAGTCTCTTTTAATTTGATGTCCATAAAGAACGGTTTGAATGCTTGCACCGTCTTTTGTGTAGTAGTCGTGAATAGCTGAAAGGCCTAGTCGTTCTACATATAAACTGTCGTTTGTAGCTGGGTTGATTGTATGATTTCTGTCATATTGAGCCTGAGACAGGCCTAAATAACTTACTTTTGCGTCTTCATTATAGTAATGAAACTTTAGGGTTAAGTCTGACTGATTATTAAGCTGACTAGTATACTTTGCGGTAACGTCGTTAACCATAAATGGCATAGGCGATCTGGGCCCCTCTCCTTGTTTATGTAAGATAGAAATAACAGCACCTGTATTGTTGTCGAATGTATTACCATAATTGTAATGAAGCGATTTATAACTATCAGAACCTAAAGTAAGTTTTGTTGAAAGCTGTCTTTCTTTTGGAGGATTTGGTGTTTTGTAATTTATGAGTCCACCAATAGTTTGAGGTCCGTATTCAATACTTCCAGAGCCCTTTCTGATTTCAATTTCCGAAATTCGTTCTACTTCTGGAGAGTAATAGGCTGCGTTTTCACCATATGGCGCTAAACTTACCGGAACACCGTCTTCAAGTAATAATACCTTTCTACTTCTGTCGCCATTAACCCCTCTTATACTTATATTTTGTCTTAAGCCTAAACCGTCTTCATCTCTTATTGAAATACCTGTAACTTGTTTTAAAGCTTCGTTAATAGTTTGAGGTTGAGAAATTTCAAGTTGTTCTTTTGTGATGAGGTCTGCAGATCCTGGTACTGAATTAAGTTGATTTCCAATGACAGATATTTGACCTACCGTTTTAGTCGTAGCTGCTTGTATTCCTCCTGTGAATATTGAAATACAAGCCACTGAGATAAGTAATTTTTTAAGATGCGATGATGTCATTTTTTTCTCCTGATTTTCTGAATTACTCAACATAGTACTGAGACTCAGTATCAGTTGTCAATAGAGAAAAAGTGGATTAAATGCTTATAGTTTCTTGCATGAAATTAAACACTGTGTCATTTTTATTTATAATATCCATAAAGGGAGTAAATTATGATAATTGAAAAAAATAAAGCAGTTACAGTACATTACACATTAAAAAACAAAGCCGGAGAAGTTGTTGATAGTTCAGAAGGACAAGAGCCCTTAGCGTATATTCAAGGGATTGGAAATATTGTTGTAGGACTTGAAAAACAACTTGAAGGAAAAAAAGTTGGAGACAAACTTGACGCAGAAGTGTCACCTGAAGAAGGTTATGGAGAGACCAATGATGAACTTATTAGAACGCTTCCTAAAGAACAGTTTGGTGATTTGGGGGATGTAAAAGTTGGATTAAGTTTTTATATCGAAAGTCCACAGGGACATGTACCAGCAACTATTCTTGAAGTTACGGATAAAGATATTAGTTTTGATATGAATCATCCATTAGCTGGGAATACCTTGTTTTTCTCTGTTGAAGTTATTGGTGTTAGAGATGCTACTGAAGAAGAACTTGAACATGGACACGTTCATGGTCCAGGTGGACACGCTCACTAATTAGGGGCTGCCCCTATTTCATGTAGACGAGTCTGATTAACCAAGAGTAGAACCTAAATGACGTGAATCGTTTTAACAAGTATCTAATTACCGCTGTTTTACCGATTACATGTCTGAATTTTGGATTCTTTTGCTTGACTATTTTTCCTACTAATCTAGCCACAATATCAGGGTCTTCCAAAAGATGTTTAACGAGTTTGTCTAACTTACTTATTAATTTCTGTGAGTTTTCATAATAAGGACTTTTTTTGTCGTTCATTTTTTTACTGAGCTTAGCATTCTCTTTTAATACTTTTGTGTTATATGGGCCCGGTTCTACCAATATTACTTTTACATCGAATGGGTAAAGTTCAAAATAAAGACTTTCTGAAAATCCTTCAACAGCCCACTTACTCGCGTTATAGGCAGACAAACCAGGTGTACCTACTATGCCCGCTATACTTGATAGGTTAATAATTTTAGCCCCCTTTGTTTGTCTAAGTAAGGGTAAAGAATGCCTGGTTACAGACTGTAATCCAAAAAAGTTGGTTTCAAATTGATCTCTAATTTCTTGTTCTTCTAAATCTTCGAAAAAACCACCCAAACCAAACCCCGCATTATTAATCAATACGTCTAGCCTACCCTCTTCATTTTCAATTTCTTTTATAACTCTCTCAATGGATGAGATCTCAGTTACGTCACATTGTAAAATACTTATTGAGCTGAGCTCTTCATTGTTGAGCTGGGTTTCTAAGTCTTTTTTTTTGCCTAAGTCACGCATAGTGGCATAAACGTGATGGGTTTTACTTAATCGTTTTGTAAACAATACGCCAAAGCCGCTTGAACAGCCTGTGATTAAACAAACCGGTTTTGTCATGAGAATACCTTTGAGAAAAAGTGTCGGTTGTTTGCAACTACCTTATACCCTGCTTCTATTACATATTTTGCGCCTGGAATGGTGTCGTATAAAAATGAAATAAATTTTAAAGGGGAGCTTGTTTGTTTCAAGAGTTTGCAAGCCGCTTCTCCTGCTTGAGTGACTTTTCCAGACTCGTCTACATATTTTAAAGAACGCTGAAAATCTTTTAAGGAGATGTCGGGAAATTCGTCCATGACCTCTTTATACCCTTTAAAGTCAATTGTACTAAGAGTTATATCCTTAAATTTGTTTATCCACTTAACACAAAATCCACAATCTTGATCGTAGATAACTAGCGGACGGTTTCTAGCTGTACTCATACACACAGTTTACACTATTTTTAATTTGCACTTTACCTTAGTTTTAGATATCCTGTTAATTCAAATTTTTATTTTGCACGTGGAGGCATTTCATGGGACTAATGACAGGTAAAAAAGGAATAATTTTTGGAGTAAGTAATAAACGAGGAATCGCTTATGCGATTGCTAACGCACTCCATCAAGAAGGAGCTGAAATAGCTTTTACTTTTGCTAACGACACAATGGAATCTAGAGTTCGTCCTATTGCAGAAGCAATGGATGCCAAAATTATTGAAGAATGTGATGTAATAAATGAAGATCACATTAAAAATGTTTTTAAAAAATTTAGCGAGACTTATGACTCTTTAGACTTTGTAGTTCATGCAGTAGCCTTTGCAAATAGAGACGACCTTACAGGTGATTTTTCTGCATTATCTAAAGAAGGATGGGACTTGGCAATGGGTGTTAGCGCTTATTCTTTAATTCCTATCTGCAAATATGCAAAACCTTTAATGACTAATGGTGGCGGAATTGTTGCCCTAACATATATTGGTGGAGAAAAATATGTTCCAAACTATAACGTTATGGGAATTGCTAAAGCCGCCCTTGAATGTAACGTGAGATATTTAGCTTACGAACTTGGTGAACAACAAATAAGAGTTAATGCTATCTCTGCAGGACCTGTTAAAACATTAGCTTTTAAAGGGATAAGCAATTCAGATATTCTTCTTAAAATTAGCGAAGCCAGAAACCCTATGAAGAGAAACATTACTCTTGAAGAAGTAGGAAACGCTGGACTTTATTTTTGCTCAGATCTTTCAAAAGCAGTTACCGCTGAAACACATCACGTTGACTGCGGTATGCACAGTGTACTTACGTCTAAAGAAGACGCTAAAATTGTAGGCCTAGTAGCAGACTAATGGCCCTCGAGCATATTGTTGACTCTTACTGCGAACTACTCGAAAAAACTGTCCGTGACATTGAAAGTATTTCTCAAGAATTTGAAAATGAAATTGTAAATAACAGCAGTACGAAAGTACCTCGTGAAGTTATTTTTGATACCGTACCTATTTTGAAGAAGCTACGCGAAGCCCAGCGCGAAGCGAAAACATCTCTTTCTGTTTATAAAAAGTAATTGAATAAGTGTAGCCAGCTTAATCTTATTTAGATATACTACCCCCTATGAAAAAAGCATTAATTATTATTTCATTTTTAGGTCTTAGCTTTCTTGCATATGCTGCTGTTTCTGAAGATCAAATTGACGCTTCAGCTCAAACAACCGTTGCAAGTTCTTACAATGCTAACTGTGAAATAGAAGCCGTGAAATCTTGCTGTGCAGTTAAAAAGGACGCTAAGTAATTATTACTTAGTTTTCTTACCTTTTAAACCCACGCTTAGAAGTAGCGCTCCAAAAATCAACAATACTGCATATAGAAAATAAGTATGTCTTGGAAATTCTAAGATTATTGTAAATGCCATTATTGGACCTATAATTCTACATAAGCTCCCTACCCCTTCATATAAGCCCATAACTAGCCCTTGCTTGTCTTTGTCTATATATGACGACAGCAGGGACGGTAAATATGTATTCATAATGGCTACACCAATCGACAAGAAAAATATAAACCCTAGTAGCATCCACACTCTAAAAGTGATGGCTAAACCTAAAAAACTAAAGGCTAAAATAGCGATTCCTATATAACTGGTTCGCTGTAAATTCTTGGGTGTAAACCGTGTAATACCACCTTGAATAAATAAGGCTAAAATTCCTGCATACATAAATAACCAACTGTTTTGCTTTGTAGTAAATAAAAATAAATTACTCGTAAATATGGCAAAGCTAGTCTCGAATCCAGAAAACACAACCATATAGATAAAGTAAACGGCAAATACTACCTGTATTGACGGATTTTTTAATGACATAAGCCCTTTTATTAAAGATGACTTCTTTTTTATTTCCTTATGCTTTTTAGGTTCTTCTAAAAAGAGTAATGTAAAAATAAAAGCAAGAAGAGAGGCTCCACCAGCAATAAGTGCGGCTAAGCTATGGTCTAAATTATTTTGATAAATGAGTCCACCGATGGCGGGCCCAATGATGAACCCAAATCCAAAAGAAATACCGATAATTGCCATCCCCTTTGGACGATCTTTTTCGGTAGTTACGTCGGCTACGTAGGCACGTACAACCGAAATATTACCCCCCGTAAAACCGTCTAGGAGACGAGCCATTAAAAAGAGTGTGTATGACTGAGATACGGCAAGTAACATATAAGATAGGACGGTGCCAAATTTACTTAATAGTAATACTGGTTTACGGCCAATTTTGTCTGAAAAGTAGCCTAGTAAAGGTGCTGAAAAAAACTGTGCAATAGAATAAGAGGCCATTAAAAGACCAATCATAAATGAGCTTGTCTCAAATTTAAGAGCCAGCTGAGGAAGTACAGGAATAATAAGACCAAACCCGATAAGTTCTGTGGCTACTACTAAAAACAAAATAAAGCCGGTACGTTTGTTCATAACTATCCTTTTCTAGATGATGAAAAAACTATACCATATATACTATGATACGGTTAATTATTAGTGCATTATTTCTTGTTTTTTCGCTTTCTTTGTTTGCAGACGAGCGTGTTTATCAACGTAAGTCTATAAGTTCGCCAGCCTTTGTGTGGATTTCAGATAAACACTTAGATTCTAGACAATTCTTACCAGACCAAACCTTACTTGGTAAAAATCTAGAGCAGCAGCTATTGCTTCAACGATTTGACCACAATGTGTTGCCCGATGCCGTACTCAATCCACTAAGAGATGCGCTTGAAAATACAGATTCTGTAAATGCTGATGAAATTTCAGACTTATTTGAAGGGTTTGTTGTCAACGATATTTTAGATATATTAAATGACCAAACAACTCAAAAAGAGCGTTCTTTGGAATTAAAGAACAACAATAGACGAGTTACATTAGCCGAAACTAAAGGGAAAATTGACTCGTTAACTAAAGACGAACTTGAAACCTTAATGAATTCAGCCTATTTCTTTTTCCCGTACATTACCCAAACGAGCCAAAATATTAGTCAATATGGTGAAAATGCAAGAGTGAAAGTATCTGTTCAGGGTGGCGTGCTGTGGTATCGAATTGTGTCTGATGGGAACGGTCAAAAAGGCATTGAACAAATTGCACATACTAAGTCGATGGCTACAGGCACAACGTCTGTTACTATGCCAGAAGTTAAAAACTTATTAGATTTAGTATTAAAAACCGATGAGCCTCGGATAAAAAGATATAAACGGCTTAACTCTGAGACCCTCAGTAAAGAAGTTTTTCAGGATGCTTTCTTTAAGGCCTTTAATAATTGGGCTCTAAATTTAACCGTTCAAGTTAAAAATATTAGCGACTTTAAACTTCGTACCCCTATTAAAGATGCGATTGGATCTAAATATACAATTGATTTAACAAAAAAAGATGGCCTAAAAACAGACGATTCGTTTTATCTCATGCACTATGTTGAAGAAAATGGGCAGGAAAAACAAAAGAAAGTTGGTTACGGAAGAGTTAATAAGATTAGTAAGGTTGAAGGACAGTTCTCTACATTTAGCCAAGTATTAGGTAAAAACCAACTTGCTGGTGGATGGATTGAAGAACATGCCAAAAGCGGCTTAAGTGTTGAAGTGGGCTTTGGAAGCTTAAATAATCTTAATTTAGGTAAAGACGCGTTTTTGATTACTATCCCAAATCCAACAAATCCTTTTCAAACAGTCTCTAGACAATTACTAGATAGTGACTCTAAATCTGGGACATCGTTTAAATTTCGACTTAATCAAAATTTAGCCCCTTTTACTGATATCTCACAATTTTTTATTTTCTTTGACACTGGCGTTACAACGCTTAAGGCTGAATCTTCTAGCGAGGTAATTGGGTCGCCTGTACTACTCCATTTTTTTGGAGGTGTTAGTAAGAAGTTTTGGCTTAAAAGTAGAAGCATTGGGGTACAGTCTGGCATTGGAGGCAATCAACTTTCTTTTAATGGACGAGTGTCTGGTAGTAAATATGACTATTCTGTAAACACAGTCGCACTTATGTACGGGTTAAGATTTGAGCAACAGTTGAATTCAAACTGGTCTGTATATATTCAATCTAACTTGTTTACTCGCTTGGGACCTAGCAGTACAACGCTTTCGATAAATGACGAAGAAGTATCTACTGAGGGAGTGTCTGAGGATAATATTGATATTAATGGGACTGAATTTATTTTTGGAATTAAATATGATCTAAATTCATTTAATATGGGTGGACTAGTCTCCTTTTTTGATTTTATGTAGACACTGATTAGTGTTATGATAGGCAACTTGTAGCCCTAGAAAAGGCACGAAATTCATTATTAATTGGAGTGTTTTTTACATGAAAAGACTATTACTTATATCCGCTATTTTACTACTATCCTCATTTTCTCTAAACGCCTCTAACTTACCTGTTTCTAGACAGGCCACTTTACTTGAAGCAAGTTCGTCGAGTGAGCTGTATTTAGAAGCCACTGGTTTTTACTATACCGAAAAGAAGTTTAGAAAGAAGGCTGATGTTAAAAAGTTTGGGGTGGGAAGAGCTATTGAAGATGCCAAAAAAGCCGCCATATACTACCTACTTTATGGAGGAACTGACCCTATTCTGTCTTCAGAGAAAGAATTAAACCACTTTAAATTTTTAGAAGATGGTTTTTTTGAATCAAATAATATCAACCTGTTTATTACCTATGAAGATGCACGTCCTCAAAAAACCGTTTTGTTGAATAAAGGAACTGGGGTAAAAGTTATTTTAGACCTTAAAGTTGATAAATCTAAGTTACTTAAAACGTTAGAAGATGAAGGTGTTGTTGTTGCTAAAGAAACGCTTTTGGATATTGTTGGCAATCCGTTTATTATGGTTTTACCTCAATTAAGTAAAGGCGAAACCGTAGCCGATGCGCTTGAAAACTCGAATGACAATAGACACACTGCTGGAGTTATTCAAAGTTTTCTTACGGCTAAACAATATGATGTTTTGGTTCCTGACCAAAAAAACTTTGTGAATAACCTTACCGAACAGCAGTTGTCGTTAGTTGGAAAGGCCGATGACACTAGTTACCAATTAGCCTTGTCTATTGGAAGTGATGTTTATATTGACTATACCGTAACATTTACAAAGTCGTCATATGACACAAAACAAGCGGCTGTGAGTATTAGAGCCTTTGAAACCACTACCTCAAGACTCTTAGGTGCTGAAACGGGTTATAGTGAAACTAGAAATGGAAATGATATGGTGTCTATTGAAGAAGCTGTATTGGATGCTATGACTAACGTAATGAATAGAATTCATAACTACTGGGAAAGAGATTTAGAAAGAGGCGTTCAATATAAAGTTATTTTGACCCTACCTAAAGACCTAACAGATAGTGATATCAAAGAAAAACTAAGTGAAAAATATTTAGACACCTTAGAAGATATTGCCGATACCGTGAAAGAAAACACGACTGGAAGTCATACTATAGATACCACCGTTTGGGTGTCTCCAAGTAAATTTGAGAGTAGTCGAAATCTTTATAAAGGAATAAGAGAAGACTTTGAATCAAGCGACTATAAAATCACTAAAGATCATCAAAATCGTAAATTGCTGTTATTAAGCATCAAGTCTAAATGAGATATTTAGCAACACTACTAGTTGCACTTGTTTTATTATCTTCGTCTTTGTTCTCAGATCCAAAATGGTATGGAAACTCTAAAGCTATTCCTGTTTCTATTAAGAAAAACATTGTGGGTTATGGGCGAGGACTTAGCTATGAAGACGCTGTTAGAAATGCCCAGTCGGATGTGGCGAGCCAATTAAGTATTACAGTACATAGCCAAGTTACGTTAGTAGACAACGAACGTTTTACATCACGATTTCAAAATAGAGAAAAATATTCTAAGTCGACGATAGTGACGCATGTCCGTCAAAATTTACATGGTTACGAAACCTTAAAACGAGAAAAAAATGGAGATTATTACTTTGTATTAGGGTCTTTAAATAAAAAGCGTTATACAAAAGCATTAAAGGCGACTCTACAAAGAGACGAGAAAGACATTAGACGTGGTATAAAAACCGCTGAAAAATCGCTTGAAGACAATGAGTTTTTTGACTCACTACAA
>QFBU01000059.1 GCA_003265975.1 Candidatus Marinamargulisbacteria bacterium SCGC AAA071-K20 | reverse complement strand
GCAATTCCGTCTGGCTTTTCTTGAACTTTATACTCTAGAGATATTCCCCATTGTGACCCGTCTCCAAGTAATCGTTTGAATCCGTTGGCGTCATCGGGAGTGGTTATAATTAGTATTTCGGTTATTCCTGCCAATAGTAGTACAGAAAGAGGGTAGTAAATTAAGGGTTTGTCGTAGATAGGTAAGAGTTGTTTAGATACCGCAATTGTTAATGGGTATAAACGAGTTCCTGAGCCTCCGGCGAGTATTATTCCTTTCATACTATAGTGTCCAATATATTATGTCCTTCACTGTGTCTTTTTGACTTTTAAACAGTCCTTTAATATCAATAAATACTTTTTTTGTATCCCCATTATTTATTTTAGAGCATAAAGTTTCAAGTGATAATTTTGAGTACTCACTGTGTGGAGTGGCCACTATAATAGCGGCTACTTCATTTATTTCGTCTAAAGGCTGTAACTTTATACTGTATTCTTTTTCAGTCGCTTTAGTACTAGCTACAGGATCACTAACAATGACGTTTATACCATAATCCTGAAGTTCATGGACAATATCAATTACTTTACTATTTCTGATATCAGGAACATTTTCTTTAAATGTTATACCCATGATTAAAACTTTCGAGCCTCTAACTTGTTTATCGGCTTTGATGAGTTGTTTTACTGTTTGTTCAGCGACATATTTGCCCATAGAATCGTTTATTCTACGTCCAGCAAGAATAACTTCTGGAAAATGATTTAGTTGCTCTGCTTTATATGTAAGATAGTAAGGATCGACACCAATACAATGTCCACCGACAAGCCCTGGTGTCATTTTCATGAAATTCCATTTTGTTGCAGCAGCTTCTATAACATCTAATGCGTTGATGTCCATTTTATTAAAGATTATTGATAATTCATTCATTAATGCCACATTTAGATCACGTTGTGTGTTTTCAATTACTTTTGCGGCTTCAGCCACTTTTATTGATGGCGCTTTGTGTATACCTGCGGTAATGATTTTTCCGTAAAGCGTGGAGAGCAGCTCAAGTGTTTCAGGTGAACTACCAGATACTATTTTGGTGATTTTAGTTAGAGATCTTTCTTTGTCACCTGGACTAATACGCTCAGGGGAATAGCCTAATTCAAATTCGGTTCCAAATTTTAAGCCAGATTCCTTTTCAATAATTGGTGCGCATATTTCTTCAGATACACCAGGATATACAGTGGATTCAAATATGATGATACTTCCTTTTTTAATCTGCTGGCCAATAGTTGTACTAGCCATTTTAAGGGGTGTTAGGTCTGGTTTTTTATTGCTATCGATTGGAGTAGGTACAGTTACTATGATGATGTTTGCTTCTGAGATTGAATTTGGGGTAGCTGTAAATTGAGCAGTACACTTATTTAATGCTTCAGACTCGACTTCACCTGTGATGTCGGTTCCATTACTAAGTTGAGTTACTTTTTCTTGTGATATATCAAACGCAATAACCGGAAAGTGTTTTGAAAACTCAACGACAAGAGGCAGGCCTACATATCCGAGCCCAATCACTGCTATTTTGATGTTAGAGGGTAGGGCGCTCATTTATTTTGGTACCACTCTATAGTCTTGGCTAGTCCTTCTTTTAGCTTTATAAATTTACTAAGTCCAAGATATTTCTTGGAGAGGTCGATACTAGCAAGGCTGTCTCTAACGTCACCAGCTCTAGGATCAATATGAATTGGCTTAGATGTTGAATTGGTAATCGTAATAATATTATTTATTAAATCGTTAATTGATATGCGTTCTCCACATCCTATATTATAGGCCTTTGCGCAGGCTTCTATTTTTGCAGTACAGGCAGATAAATTGGCGTCGATAACGTTGTCTATAAAGGTGAAATCTCTTGTTTGTTCTCCATCCCCATAAATTGTAATAGGTTCTGAGTTTAGAGCTGATGTAATAAATTTTGGTATTGCAGCTGCATATTGAGAGTTAGGATCTTGTTTTGGACCAAATACGTTGAAGTATCTTAGACCTATAGTTTGTAGTCCGTAGGAATTAAAAAAAATTGACCCGTAAAGTTCTTTTGCTAATTTTGTAACTGCATATGGAGACATTGGAGTAGGGCGCATAGTTTCTATCTTAGGTAAGGTGGGCGTGTCACCGTAAACAGATGATGAGGATGCATATACAAATCGTTTTACTTTGGCGTCTCGAGCGGCAATCATCATATTTAATGTACCTATTGTATTGTTTTCTTCGTACAATACAGGTAATTCCATTGAACGAGGGACAGACCCTAAAGCGGCTTGATGTAAGACGAAATCAATATCTTTACAAGCGTCGTTACAAGTATCGAGATTTCTGACATCTCCTTCAATTAGTTTGAATAAATTCTTGTTAGGGTGTGTTTCGATAAAACCAAAATTATGTTTATGACCGGTGCTAAAATTGTCTAGAGCAACAACCGTCTCACCTTTGTCGAGTAAGTGTTCAACTATATTAGATCCGATAAAACCTGCTGCGCCTGTTACTAGATACTTTGCCATAATGTCCTTACCTTGAGATGATATTTTTTATTTCATTTAAACTACAAGTTATATGATACCGTTCTTTGTCTTTTTTGTGCAACGCAGAACTTTCTTGGAACAGAATTAAGTTGTTTATTTTTGCATTTTCCCCTGCTTCAATATCGGTTAGTTTATCTCCAATTAACCAAGATTTGTCTAAATCTATATCAAATTCTTCTTTTGCATTAAGAATCATTCCAGGGTTGGGCTTTCGCATAAAAGTAGCTTTTTCAGGTGTGTCTGGACAGTAGTAAACTTTTGAAATTTCAATATGGTTTTTCTTAAATGTGTCGGTCATCCATTTGCTTAATTGATTAAAGGTTTCTTCTGTATAATATCCGCGATCGATCCCAGACTGATTTGTAATTACTATCAATAAGTAACCCAGATTTTGAAGGTGTAAACATAAATCAAAAATGTTTTCGATAAATATAAACTTTTCTTTGCTGTGAACATAACCAGAATCAACGTTTATAACGCCATCTCTGTCTAGAAAGACTGCTTTTGACATTAGTTGTTAAGGAATTATACCTGTTAGTTTTAAACTGGTAATGGTGTTAAATAACACCTGCGTGATGCTTGTTGAAACAGCTAGCCAATTTACACGACGCTTAATTTTTTCTGGAACGTATATGGTGTCTCCTTTTTCAACGTATGATTTATTAAGAGTTATAGATCCGTTTGCCTTGAATATGTATATTTTTTTCTTGTTAGCATAAGACGTAAGCCCACCTGACTGCTTGATATAAAAGGAAGTGCTTTTTGTATTCTCATAAACTATGGCAGTGGGCTGTTGAACACCTCCTACAACTTGAACAGTTGCTGGCGTTTTGGGGATATGGAGTGTGTCACCATTTTCGATTAGTAGCGTAGTTCTTTTGGAAATTATATCTTTAAGGTTAATAGTAATACGCCCTTTACTTTCTTTAACTTTTTCCTCTAAAAATTTGATGGCTCGTTCATATACATCTTGATTTTGAGCGGTCACTGAGTCAATTCTTTTATCGTCAAAAATGAGTCGTTTTCGTTCTTCTTCTAGTACTTTCTTTCGCCCCGAAGCCTCAATTTGCTTTGTAGCTTCTCTATAAAAACGAGCACCTTGAGGAAATGCTTTTTTGGTTAGACCACCGGCACGATTTATGATGCTTTCTAACGACTCGTCGTCTCTGGCTAAGTAAGTTCCTGGGTAATGCACTTGGCCTGTGAGTATAATTTTATTAAAACGATTAGCATTTGTTTTGCTCCTTATAAAGAGGTGGTCATTTGCTACTAGTGAAATGTTTAAACTTTCTGAAGGCTTGTTAATGATCTTGTTGAGGTCAATTTTAAATAGAGCCTCAAGACCATTGTCATTTCTGAATAGTTCAACTTGATTTAATTCTGCAGAGGGTTTTAGTTTTGCAAGAATTACTAAGTCATATGTGGTCATCTCATCAAAGAGGTAGTAATACCCAGGGTTTTGAACAGCCCCATCTACAAAGACGGATTCTCTTTTTGTAAGTATATTTTTATTATTAATGTTGATGACATCAAGAGGTTCAAGTTTAAAGTTTTTATCTTTTTCAGAGTTTAAAATCATTACCTTTCTATTTAAATCAGATCGGAAACGATATAACTCAATATAATTTGTAGCTGTGTTTTTTTTCATTCCCTGAGCTTTGTTTATTAGGTCAGACAGTGTCATGTTTTTAGAGTACTGGAAGGTCCCTTCGCTAAAGACATTTCCTTTGATACTTACAACATTAGTGTGTATATAGTTTGATTCTTTTATGTTGATTATATCCCCATTGAGAAGCTTAGTTTTACTTGGGTTTTTAATGTCAATCATTGTTCGTCCACGTTTAGTTTCTCGACTGATACTTTGTATATTGGTATTAGCGTTTATAGAGAAGCCTCCAGAGAAGCTTGATATTGCTTTGTCTAGAGGCGTGTTTTTACTAATCTCGTATATTCCAGGACGCTTTACCTGTCCAGTAATTTTAACAACATTGCCGAGTGGTGGAACAAAAATTGTGTCCTGATCTTTTAATGTAATGTAGTTATTGTTATTTCCATAAATTAAATAGTCATAGAGATCTATTGTTTTAGAGTCTTTGTTTTGCTGATTTAACTTGATAGATCTAAGTGATCCTTGTTTTGTTGGGCCGCCTGCTTTGTATAGTGCATTAATGGCTGATGATAGTGATGAAATTTCATATGAGCCTGGTCGTTTTACATTTCCAATTACGTAAACTGTAATTGATTTTAACTCGGCAATAGTTATGCTTACTTCAAAATTTACGTAGTGTTTGTTTAATGCTTTTTTAATTACCTTTTTAACATCTTTAAATTTGACGTCGTTCAAGTTTATATGACCAATTCTTGGTATATAAATGTTTCCATTTTTGTCGATAGGGGTTTGAAATTCTTCTTCAATTTTCCCCCAAATACGTATGAGTAGTTTGTCTCCAGGTCCAAGTAAGTAGTTTTGGTTAATAGGAATAAGATTGGGATTCTCTTCTTCTATGTTTACTTCACTGTTGAAATAATCATAACCAAATTGGTATACGATTTTATGTTTGTTTTGTAGCAGATAACTAGTGTGGATCTCTTTTTTAGTGGACTCTATTTCAATAGTCATTTCTTTTTTCAAGAGTTCGTTTTTTTCACTGTTGGATATATTGTCTTGAATCTTTTCATATTTATAGGGGACTCTTTCTGGGTGTACTATGATTGAGGAACCTTTTTTTTGTTCTTTTTTATTAGTAGTAGGTGTTTTAAAAGTTGAGATTAAAGTTTCAGGAATTTCAATTTCAGGTTTTCGCTTTATTTCTAGTTCAAAGAATAATTTTTCGGTTTGTGAAAGCTTGGGGAGCTTTTCTTTGTTAATTTCGTTGTTATTGTTTTCTTGGGCATTGTTATTCGCTTCTTGTTCTATGTCTTTTATTTGTTTTTTGTTTTTAACGGTACTTTTACTTTGAGTCTGTTTCTGAGATCTAAAAGCCTGGATGTCATTTGCTGTAATATTGTCTAGAACCGAGGCTGGGATTGCATAGCTCAATGAACAAAGTGTGAATAAAATAGAGATTGAAAAAAATAGTAGTCGTTTCATCGTTATTGTTAACCTCAAGTAAATCCTATCAAATAAAAAAGAAAAAGCTCTGGAATAGGGGGGGGATCTTCCAGAGCTTAATCCGATCAATTAAGATCAAACGTATTATGACAAGGGAGCTTTTATTTGTAAAGAACTTTCCAGGGGTTTAGAGGATCTTTGGGGTGATGAAAATCATTATGTCAGAGTGTTCTTTAGCGCTGATTTTGTATTTGAAAAGATGACCAATAATTGGAATCGCTTTTAGTATAGGAAAGCCTCCTTTATTTAGGTTTGTTTTTTCTTCAAACATACCGGCTAGAGCGATTGTATGCTTGTTTTTAATAACTACCTTACTTTCTATTTCTCTGTGTGAAAGAACTGGGAGTTGATTCGAGTCTACCTCTTTTAAATATTTGATATGAATAATATCTACTTTTATCTTTAGATCAATATAATTATCGTTTGTGATTCTTGGTGTAAAGTTTAACTTAATTCCTGATTCCACATATTTTACTGTTTTTACTACTGAATTATTATGGTTATTAAAAACAATATAGGGATGTTTTTCTCCTATATTTAGTATCGTTTTGTTGTTGTTTTTACTCATGATTTTCGGCTTTGCTAAAATCTTTGCATCTCCATTTTGTTCTAAATTTATTAAAGTACTGTTGATAAGTTTTGAGGGGATAGTTTTGTTGTTTATCATATCGTAGCTTATATAAAACCCTTCACCAATTTTAGAAAATAAAGATTGGTACTGCTCAAAATCTGCATAATTTATTTCTACTACTTTTATTTCTAATGAGAGTTGTTTTGGACGAGTGTCTAATCCTTTAATTGTTTGTACAAAAAAGTCTTTGTCTTGGTTCTGGGGAATTAATACTCGGTTGTTTGGATGATCAAATATTAAAAAATGATTGGGGTCTATAGTATTAATTATTGTTTCTAGGTCTTTTGTATTTGTATAGTTTAAATAGTGTGTGATGTATTCCTGATTTTGCACGTCTTGTATATCTGCTTCCAGGTTTGATAGATCAAATGGATTGTCGTTAGCATTGATTGTGGAAGAGGGGGCAAATACCAGTATAAAGAGGATTGATTTTAGAAACCTTATTTTAAAACACATGTTATTTTTTTGTCTTTCGTATTGATTTGTAGAGCGTTGAAGTCTATTCCCAATTGGATTAATGCGGTTTTTAATTGCGTATATCCCTTAAGTATTTCTTTTGTATGTATAGTGATGACATCCTTATTTAGGACTACAGTTAAATTTTTTTTTTCTAAGGTCCTTTTTAGAAAGACAGTCCTGTTTTTAGTTTTAGAAATGGACTTGAATGTTTGGGCTATATTGTTGAAATACCCTGCTCGGAGGCTATTTAAATGCTGTGTAGTCGATATTGTTATAAAAGCCCATAACGCTAGGCTAATCAAAATACTGGGCTCTTTATATTGTTTTAATGTTTTGATCATAAATTTTACCTCGCAATATAAATAAGCTTTTTCTTTTTCTTGAAGTAATTGATACTTTAAATTGTTGTTTTAACACTGATAATTTTGATTGGTAGTCTGTATAGTTATTTTCTTTGAGATATCCCTCAAAAGTTGTGTTGTTTTGTGTAGTTGTTATTTTAGTGAAAATTAATGGTAATGATAGTAATTGATCTACTGTTGATAATTTTGTAGAAATTGATTGCCTTTTAATGTCCTTAATAAAATCAAACTCTTTAACTAAATGGCGTTTAACTTTTTCAAATCTAAATTTTTCATCTAGTGCATGATTTTCAGTTTGTTGTTTTTGATGAGTCAACGTTAAATTTAAGAGAAAAAATAGGATAGTACTACCGTA
>QFBU01000058.1 GCA_003265975.1 Candidatus Marinamargulisbacteria bacterium SCGC AAA071-K20 | reverse complement strand
TTGTATTCTAGTCCTAGTAGGTCAGTTCCTTTACATGTAGCTAGTTTTTCAAAGGTTTCGCCTAAAGCAGTTTCAATGTTTTCAATAAGTTCAGTCGCCATTACAGTTAGACTGTTCTTTGTTTTTACTAATGTGTATTCAAATTTTGTATTAACGGCAATTGCTAAGTTAGCTGGTAGGGTCCAAGGCGTTGTTGTCCAGATTGTGAAATTTATAGTGTCGTTAGTTGAGAAATTGAACTTTTTGGCTAAGTCACTTGAATTAACGGCCTTGAAATTTACGTAAACAGAGGTGTCTACTTTATCTTTATATTCTAGTTCTGCTTCAGCAAGAGCTGTTTGATTCGCAATTGACCAATGCACAGGCTTTAGTTGTCTATAAACTATTCCTTCTTTAAATAACTTTGAAAATACGTCTAACACACGGCTTTCAAATTTAGGGTTCATTGTTAGATAGGGATTCTTGTAATCAGCAAGTGTTAATAGCTTTTTCATTTGTTCAGCTTGTAACTTGATGAATTTTGAGGCGGATTTTTGACATTCACTTCTTATAATTATGCGTCTGGTGTCTTCGTCTACACTGTTCAGTTTTTCTTTTTTCTTTTCGAGTAATTCGATCATTACTTTGTGTTCTATTGGTAATCCGTGGCAATCCCATCCAGGAATATAAGGGCAGTGTTCACCTAATATATATCGACTTCTTACTACGAAGTCTTTTAGTACTTTATTTAATAAATGACCTACATGTATAGAGCCATTTGCATAAGGCGGGCCATCGTGAAATACGAAAGGGGGTCGGTCTTTAGTCTGCTCTGTACGAGTTTCATACAGGTTAAGTGAGTCCCAGAATTTAAGCCGCTGAGGCTCATTTTGAGCCAGGTTTGCCCGCATCGGAAAATCCGTTTTAGGTAAATTTAGTGACTCTTTAAGATTGTTTTTGTCGTCTGCCATAGTTCGTGCATTGTACGAAATATGGGCTTGAATTGCAATTTAGTCGTTTAGAATAAAGTCTGTCCACATATCAGTTTCAGTTGCTCCGATAGATTCTAAAACTCCGTCTTCTACTTTGTAAGCTAAAATATCCTCGTTATAGTCGTTCATTTTTTTTGTCTCCTTTAAAAAATCTCTAGGTTAGATATTACTTATATGCCCAGGGTTTTTAATGGAAAACATCGAAAACTATCGGTATGTTTTTAAATGTAATGTTTATTTGTATTTGGTTCTAAAAGCAAGTAGTTCTGAGTAGTTTTTTTTAGCTGTGAGGGATGACACTTCCTCAATGATAAATTCGTTAACAATTATTTTTTCAATATAATTCATCATTTCTTTTCGAGCATTTATAGAGAGTACCCCGTTTCTACTAAATGATGGGAGTGTTTGCTCAACAGTTTTTATTGCTTTTATAAAATGCAACCTGTCTTCATAACTTGCTGGGCTTTGTACGGGGCCGGAGCCCCCTAAAGGTCCTTCCATTTAAATCTTCTTTCTCTGGTTTAGATATAGTAGTATTTCCCCTTTGTTGTATAGGTTTAAACTTTTAATAATGTATTAAGGAAGGTATTGTATGCCTGCACAGGCTCAGAAAGGTATGTTACCCTATAGGGTATGGCTTCCATTACAAGTTCACTAAAAGCGGGTTTTCTTAGTTTCATAATTATGTTTTTAGTATCCTGCTCATCAGCCGATCCTAATATAATTAGCAAAACAGACATTCTGCATCTCCATTTAGGGGGCGAGCCAACTTATTTAAATCCAGTATTATCTACCGACTCACCATCTTCATCAGTCGAAGGATTAGTGTTTTCAGGATTATTTAGAATAAATTCTGATATGGAATTAGAGCCAGATCTTGTAGAGTCCTATGACGTTAATGAAGAAGGGATACATTATACGTTTCGTTTAAAAAGAGACGTGACATGGCACGATGGCATTCCATTTACAGCACATGATGTTAAATTTACTTTTGATGTAATTTTGGACCCAAAAACGAATACCGTTAGGCGAAGTAATTTTGTATTAAATGGGACAGCTGTTCAATTTAATGTGATAGATGACTACACTATAGAGGCAATTTTACCTCAACCTTTTGCTCCTTTTTTAATTCGTATGGCGATGGGGATTTTACCTAAACATTTATTGGAAGGCGAAGACATTAATAAAGCCGATTTTAATCGGGCGCCTGTGGGAACGGGACCCTATAAGTTTCAATCGTGGCAGCCTGCTCAATATGTTCAGTTAGAGCGTAACGACCACTACTATATGGGTAAGCCCAAAACAAAACTAATTGTGATGAAAATAGTTCCGGATGCAAATACTGCCTTATTAGCACTTGAGAAAGGTGAAATTGACGAAGCTGGCATTCCGGCAAAGGACTTTTCTCGGTATTCTACAAAACCTTTTTTAAATGTACATAGGTACTACGATCTTGTTTATACCTATATGGGATTTAATTTAAAGCATCCGTTTTTTTCTGATAGTAAAGTGAGGCGCGCGATTGCTCATGCTATTAATAAAGACTCTATTGTAAGTGGTGTTTTGAAGGGGTTTGGGGTTAAAGCAGATATCCCAGCTTCTCCTGTTTTATGGTCCTATCCTGATAACGAAGATATCCCAAAATTTGCATATAACCCTTCATTTGCTAAGGAATTGTTGAAAGAAGCTGGTTTTAAAGTGAATCCTAAAACACAACTATTTGAAAAAGACGGGAAGCCATTTTCATTTAAAATTATTACCAATAAAGGGAATAAAGATCGAGAGAAAGTAGCTCAAATAATACAGCGGTTTTTAGCTGAAATTGGTGTGGAGGTTCATATCCAATTAATGGAATGGAGTTCTTTTATTAAGGTGATAAATGCTAAAAAGTCGCCTAAAGACTATGACGCAGTAATTTTAGGGTGGTCGCTTGGCCTAGACCCTGACAGTTACTCTATTTGGCATTCTAGTCAGTACCCTGAAGGCTTTAATTTTGTTGGGTATTTGAATCCGGAAGTAGACGTTTTACTAGAAAGAGGACGAACGACTACTGGAAAAGAACAACGAAAAGAAATTTATAAAGAACTGTATCAACATATTGCACAAGACGTTCCTTATTTATTTTTGTATTTCCCTGAGTCTATCATCGGAATTAATAAGCGCGTGGAGGGCTTATCTAGGCCTGGTCCTGCTGGACTTATGAATCCTATAGAAAATGTATATTTAGTAGATTAAATGCCTTATTTATTTAAGAGACTCCTTGGTTCTGTTCCTCTTCTTCTTGGTATCTGTTTTCTTTCGTTTATGATTATGCACTTAGCGCCTGGGGATCCAACTTTAATGTTTATGGACCCTAGTGTTAGCTTGCAAGATCTTGCGCAAGTGCGTGAAAATTTAGGATTAGATAAACCAATTTTAGTGCAGTTTGCGTTATGGCTTAAGCATTTATTTCAAGGTGATTTAGGCTACTCTTTTGTAAGCGGGAAACCGGTTATTGAAGCCATCTTAGAGCGATTTCCTGCTACTTTATTTTTATCAATCTCCTCTCTGATTTTAATATTATGTATTACATTTCCGTTGGGTTTAATTTCAGGTTATAAAAAAGGATCGATGTTTGATGATTGTGTGACGGTGTTTTCTTTTATAGGTCTTTCAATTCCAACATTCTGGTTAGGTTTAGTGTTTATTTTATTTTTTTCATTAGAACTTAATTGGTTTCCAACGTCTGGGTATTTAGATCCTGGGTACCAATACTCTCAGTGGTATGTGAAATTATCAAATATTGGGGCTCATATTTTTTTGCCGCTTTTAACTATCATTGTTGGAGGAGTTGCTTGTCTTACTCGGTATCATCGATTTAGTATCATCCAAATTTTAAATCAAGACTACATCAAAGCGGGTAGGGCGAGAGGGCTTTCAGAAACTAGACTACTCTTTAAACATAGCTTCAAAAATGCAGCCATGCCCATTATTACTATATTGGGAATGGATTTGCCTAGTTTAATTGGTGGGTCTTACATTATTGAATTTATTTTTTCTTGGCCAGGTATGGGGCAGTTAGGGGTGGCGTCGGTGTTTTCTCGTGACTATCCTATATTAATGGGTATGATTTTATTTTCGTCGATATTGATAATTACTGGAAATTTATTAGCTGACCTTGCCTATAAATGGGTAGATCCGAGGGTGAGTTGATGGGGATTTTAACATTAGAAAAAAAAGCATTGTTTTCATTTTTGTTTTTATCAGGACTTGCGCTTTTAGCTATTCTTTTTCCAATTATTTCGAGTAGTGATCCCAACTATTTTGACCCTAACCTTATTGGGGAGCCTAAATCGCCAAGTTTCGCTCATCTTTTTGGGACGGACGATTTGGGACGAGATATTTTAATTAGATGTATATATGGATCTAGAATTTCTTTGATGGTTGGTTTTATATCTGTTGGAATTTCTATTACCATCGGGACGCTTGTGGGCGTCGTTTCTGGGTATGCTGGTGGGGTGGCTGATGAAATAATAATGAGAATTGTAGATATGTTTATGGCTATTCCAACCTTATTTTTAATTCTAACTATACAGGTGATGATGGAACCTAGTATCACAAATGTAATGGTCGTTATTGGGCTTACTAGTTGGATGGGGGTCTCTCGTTTGGTTAGGGCCGAGGTGTTGAGTGTCAAAAATAGACTATTTATTACGGCGGCAAAAGCGAGGGGTATTTCTTTAGGGCCTCTACTTTTTAAACATATTTTACCTCACTGTTTAAACCCAGTAATTGTAGCGGCGATGCTTGGAATGGGCAGTGCTATTTTAGTTGAGTCGGTATTAAGCTTTTTAGGTTTAGGCGTCCAACCGCCCCATGCGTCCTGGGGAAATATGTTGGAAAACAGTTTGAGTTTTTTGAGGCAAGCGCCATGGATGGCATTAATTCCGGGTGTTCTAATTACCTTGACGGTGCTGGCTTTAAATTTTTTAGGGGATGGAATTCGTACATATTTTGATCCAAGGAGTAAAACAAGTGCTAGACATTAAAAATTTGAAAACGATATTTAAGGTAGGTAAAGAAACGGTTACGGCAGTAGACGATGTGAGTTTTTCAGTTGAGAAGGGAAAGGTCATCGGTCTTGTTGGAGAGTCTGGGTCAGGAAAAACAGTTACGGCGATGTCTATATTAAACTTATTACCAGATAACGCAAAAATAGAATCAGGAGAAATCTTATTTAATGGCGAAGACCTTCTTAAAAAATCAAATAAAGAACTTCAACTCATTAGAGGTCGAGATGTGGGGCTTATTTTTCAGAATCCGTTGGCGGCATTAAACCCGGTTTTTACCGTGGGAGAGCAAATTCAAGAAACCATTCTTTTACATAGAGGGATTTCAAAAAAAGAGGCAAAAGAAGAAGCTATTTCACTTTTAAAAAAGGTGAATATACCTGATCCTGAAGTACGGTATGACAACTATCCTCATGAATTTTCTTTAGGAATGTGCCAGCGAGCTATGATTGCTATGACCCTTTCTATGAAGCCTAAATTACTAATTGCTGACGAACCAACAGCATCGTTGGACGTTACCGTTCAAGCTCAAATATTAGAGCTATTGGGCGAACTTACTGAAGAATATGGAATGTCTGTATTAATGATTTCACATGACTTGGGCGTTATTGCCCAATACTGTGATGAAGTTATGGTGATGTATTTAGGATCTCTTGTTGAAAAAGGGAGTGCTGTTGATATCTTTAAAGACCCAAAACATCCGTATACGCAGGCGTTGTTGTCGTCTATTCCTATTCCTGACCCAAGTAAAAAACATAAACCTACTATCCTTCAGGGAGATATACCAAGTCCATTGCATATCCCTTCTGGATGTCGGTTCCACCCTAGATGTCCTCAGGTTAAACCAGAATGTAGTAAGGTATCGTTGTCCTTAAAGCGGGTTGATAACTCTGAAGTGGCCTGCGTTATTTATAAATAGTAACTTACTAAGTCCTAAGGAGGTATGGCTAGTTAAGCCTTAATGATAAGCCAAGTGGTACCTCAAATGGGTTCACGCTTACTGCTTCAGTCCTGGGTCTCTTGTGCCCGGTTACTCTAGGTGGGTTAAAGTAATCAACTAAGTCTATTCCTGTCTCTGGATGTACTCTATGAGCCTCATCTAGTATTGTAATTCCGTGTATTTGATTTGAAAGTGATGTACTGAAGCCTTTTGCAAATATTCTTACTCTATCTTTTGTTTCCAGATCGGTAGTAGTTTCACAAAATTTAACTGCCTCTACTAGAAAATTTTGACAGTACTCTTGCTTGGTTTCTAAGGTAACGTCCTTCCAGTTTTCATTTATTGTTTTGGTAACATGGATTGCTGCATTGTCTGCTTCATCATCATCTTGAATTCCAAAATCGCATAGAGCCCAATCGGTAATCCCTTCAGGGTCTGTGTACTCAATAACATTTTTTGGAGCTAAGTCGTAACCGTGTACTTTTCCTGTTTTTACATTTTCAATTACTGTATCAAATAGATTTTTAAAAAGAGAATCAAGTTCACCCTGTTTGTGTTCAGCGCTTTCTATACTCTTTAGATGTTGTAGAAATGTTGTTCCTTTGTTTTGAACAATTACTGGGTGGATGTCGAGAGTCGGTGCAGTAACGTGATGTGCAATAAACGTTCTTTCTATATTGATAATTTTAATTTCAATAGGGGCCGTACGAAAGTTTCCTAATGCTCCAGTTCTCCATTCTTCTTCTTCCATTAGTCTGTCAATAAGTCTGTTTCCATACAGTGGCCCTTTTTTAAGTTTTGCAACTCTATCTCCAGGAAGGTCGTATACTGCGTATTGATCACCTCCATCTAATGGCACTAAGACTTCAGCTGTGTCTATTGAGTCGAAGATAGTGCTCGTGATGTGATTACTTGTGTAGGCTGCTATGGTAGCTTCTGTACTAGCTGGGGTGAGCGTATGTGTACTTATTCTACTTGGAGCGGGTGGTGGGGCAGCTGCAGCACTTAGTCGTCGGGGTGGGGAGTAGCCTCCATTACTTGGGGTAGGTGATGGTGCAGATGCTGCGCTAAGTCTGGGTGGGGAGTAAGCTCCGTAGTCAAATGCAGAGGGGGCTGGATTAGTATGGCTATATGTACCGGCACCTGCTGCTGCTCCAGTTCTGGGTGAGGAGGGGTCAAATGCGCTAGGGTCGGGCATAAATCTACTCCGATTCAATGGAGAGACTGGTTCTTGATCAGTTCGGGATCTCTTGTTCCTGGTTACACGCTCAGTGGCGTGTAAAGAAGGGTCTCCAAACTTTCTTCTCCTAGAAGGTTGCCTACTGCTTACGGTTGTATTGGTTGTATTTACTTGTTTTGTTAATGGTGATCTAACTCCAACTTCCATAATAAATCCTTTGTTAGAATAAAAAATCTTAATAAGTTGATTTTTTTATTTTATTGTTTTTTAGTTTATTTTATATAAATTTACCCAATATTATCATAAAAAAAAATAAATACAATGAAATTTATTT
>QFBU01000057.1 GCA_003265975.1 Candidatus Marinamargulisbacteria bacterium SCGC AAA071-K20 | reverse complement strand
TTGTCTACAAAAGACACTTTCGTGTTGGACGAAGTGTACAAAGATATTTCGCTTTTAGAAAAACAAGTTTTAGAAGAAAAATTGTATCAAAATTATAAAGACCGTTATCAACTAGTTTTATTTTTTGCATTGTTATTTTTGTTAGGTGATTTTTTAATACCAGAACGAGGGAAAAGGAAAGAAGAATGGGTCGGCCGTATTTAACTTTATTATTAGTGGTACTTGTTAGTTTTAGTAGCTTGAATGCGGCCACTATTTCTCAATATATGTCTAACAACAGAGCTATTAGCGAGTTGGAAGACGAAGCCTATGACGAATCGCTTGGTAGCTTTTCTAAGGCTTTAGGACAAGGTAAAGACTTGGGTGAAATTCACCAAAATATTGGGCATGTTTATTTTAAAAAGAAAGACTATGAAAATGCTATCGTTGCTTATGAAAAGGCTATGTCTAAATTAAAGGGTCAACAAAAGAATGATTCTTTGTATAATTTAGGGACAAGCTATTTTTCAAAAGGTGATTTGGAGACGGCAAAAGACACTTACATTAATCTTTTGAGGGACGATCCTGAACATGTAAATGGTAAGAAAAACCTTGAAGCTGTGTTAACTATTTTAAAGGCACAGCAACATCAACAACAGCAGGAACAAGAAAAAGAAAAGAAAGAAAAACGTAAGAAGAAGAAAAAGAAGGAACGACCAAAGAATCAAGAAGAAAAGCAAAAAAAGAAGCAAGAAGAAAAGAAAAATAATGCGAAACAAATTTTAAATATGTTATCAGAAAAAGAAAAAGAAGCGCGTGAGAAACATAATAAACTACCGGAACAGGAGAACTTTGTTGAAAAAGAGTGGTAAGGTACTTTTTTTTGGGATACTTTTATTTCAAACACTTTTGTTTGCTGATGACTTGTCGTTTACAGCTAGGGTTAATTCTCAGCGACTCAGTTTGTCCAGTTACCTAAGCTATGAAGTTGTTATTTCGGGGGAAGATATTAGTAGTTTGCCCAAGTTAACGCTCCCTGATTTTAAAGGTAAGTTTGACGTTATTTCAAGTTCAAAACAAAGCTCATTTTCTTTTTCTAATGGCCAAGTATCTAATTCTGAAATTAGGAAATTTTCGCTATTACCAGTAAAAACGGGAGACATTATTATTGGTTCTGCGGCCATAAAATATAAAGGGAAAACATATAAAACAAACATTATTAAAGTAACAGTAATGCCACCTGTAAGTAGCTCCGCTGCAGCAAACAATCAAGCAGCTGCGGCTCAAACATCGCAAGCAAGCAAAAAGCCTAAAAATAATAAGCAATTTGCTAATATTTTTGCAGATGCAAAGGTAGACAAGACGTCAGTTTATGTTGGTGAGCAGCTTACATTTAATTTGAAACTATATAGACGACTGAGATTATTTAGTGATATTGCTTTTGAAATTCCAGAATTCAATGGGTTTTGGGTAGAACCTTTAGAAGCTAATAAAGACGAAAGCTTGGATAGGACTACCGGTAGGCGTTTCCACGTTAGAGAGTTAGAAAAAAAGGCGCTCTTTCCTCTTAAACCTGGAACTATAATCATCCCTAAATCTCGTGTTGGTGTGGTTATCAATATGTTTGAAGGACAAAAATTATTACAGTCAAAAGCCATAAAAGTGTCTGTTAAACCCTTACCCGAAGTAGGGAAGCCAGATGGGTTTTCTGGTTTAGTAGGTGAGTTTCAGTTACATGGGGCCTTAAGTTCAAGACAAGTTTCAGAAAACAATTCTATTACTTATAAAGTTACCCTTTCGGGTAGAGGGAACTTAAGAAGTATAGAAAATATTAATTATGAGAAAGACGGTACCTTTAAAATATATAGGGCTAAAGTAGAAGATAAATTACAAAATGTATCCGTAATCTCAGGGGAACGTATTTTTAGTTATATTGTTATTCCTAAAAAGTCTGGAGAAGTGTCGGTTCCGTCATTTAAATTGAGTTATTTTTCGCCCGAAGACAAGCAATATAAAGTAATATCGTTACCGGCTGTTCCTATAAGAGTGTATGAGGCAGACACTACTACTCAAATAGAAACAGAAAGTTATTTGCCGTCGTCTCAAAAATTAGCTGTTTTAACCGAAGACTTACAATATCTTCGAACGCCATTAGACCTGTCTCAACATTATTCTGCACTTGATAAAGGCATGCTGTTTATGGCTTTGCTTTACTTCAATTATCTAGCGGCTGTTTGTTTATTATTGGCAATTATTAAGAAATACTATTGGAAAACCGACTTTAAAGCATTACGAAGTAAACGCGCTTTCGAGTCGGCAGTGGCGGCTGTGAATGCGCTGGACAAAACAAATACAGGTCATTATTTGAGCCAGTGCCAGACCATTATTTTAGACTTTCTGTCGGACAAAATAGGTGAGTCTTTACTTGGAAAAACACAGCCTGAGATTAAATCTATTTTGTTAGAGGCTAAAGTTTCGGAGTATGTTGTTGGGCAAGTGATTAGTGTTTTAGATAAGTTATCATTTTTGGCCTATGCTCCCGACGCCGAAGGTAAATCACAACTGGGTCAGGTAGATTCTGAAATTAAGGCACTGTTTACTCAATTAAAGGAGACACTATGATAAAGAGACTAGTATTAATAGTGTTGATACTCAGTTCAATAGTATGGGCAGGGCCATCAGAAATTGCTGAGAAGCATTATCAAGACAAAGAATATAAAGAGGCTGTGACACTTTATGAAGGCCTTTTAAGAATGCATCCTGGTAATGCGGGGCTTTTGTATAATCTTGGAAACAGCTATTTAAAAAATGAACAGTTGGGTCTGTCTATAACTATGTATAGAAAGGCCCTTTTAATTGACCCACGAAGCAAAACGATCAAGACAAACCTTGGGCTTGCTAGAAAATTAGTATTAGACGAAACGAGTGCTGCGCAGGCACCTTTAATGGCCTGGTTTTTTGGGTTTGTTAATACGTTTACCCTCAATGAATTTTATTGTGTACTTCTCTTTTTTGTATTGCTTTTAAATGGGCTACTAGTGGCTCGCTTTTTAGACAAAAAGCCTGACTTGGTTCGCCAGTGCTTTATTGCCTGGGGAATAGGTATGGCTTTGTTTTTAATATTCTTTGTATCAAAGATTAACTATGATTCCGTGTCTAGAAACGGGGTTTTGATTGTTAAAAAGATTGAGGTAAAGTCAGGGCCTTCAGAAACCCTTCCTACCTTATTTTATATCCATGAAGGGGTAGAATTTACCCTATTAAAAACGGTGAATGGTTGGAGCGAAATCCAGCTTTCTAATGGGTATAACGGATGGGTTTTAGAAGAGGCATATCTTTCTATTTAGTCTTTTTGAAGCGCCCCCAAAACATATCCAGAAACTGAGGCCAAAAGTGCAATAGCCCCGTCTGTCAGTTGTCTTGCCAGCGAAAGATAAGCTGTAGTGATGAGTATGGTAAAAACGGTTAAAATTTTGAGTGCGCCACCATTAAAAAATTCTTTTAACGACACGGCTACGGGTTTTGGATCGTTCTTAATGCCAATGTAGGCGGCGAAGCCAGAGGCAAGAATAGTTAGATCAATACCGCTGTCATCGATAAAATAGCTAGCTGGCTTTGTTGAATTAGGAGTGATTTTTACTCGTTAATTTATTTCTCTTATTTATAAATTTGAGCTTCTAGCGTAAAATAAATACAGCTCTTAACAGAACAGATCAATTTGCAGGGTGGGTTAATGAATATAGATAAATTACAAACAGTACATTTTAGTGGTATTGGCGGCTCTGGTATGAGTGCCTTAGCGCGTTTGCTATTAAAAATGGGATATATGGTTTCGGGCTCGGATATAAGCGACAATAGCTTCATTCAGGAGCTTCGTCAGCTGGGTGCTACTGTATTTATTAAACAAACAGCTTCTAACCTAAATAATGCCCATATCCTTATAACCTCAACCGCTATTAAAGCAGACAATCCAGAAGTTAAAGCGGCTAAAGAAAAAAGTATTCCAATTTATCATCGTGCCGACTGTTTGTCCTGGATCATGGATCAATTTAAAACTAGTATTGCCGTTACCGGAACTCACGGGAAAACAACAACCTCTTCTTTATTGGCTAGAGCCTATAGTTTTACTGAAAAACAACCTTCGTTTGCTATTGGATCGGTATTAAATGACTTTAATGTAAATGCAATGCTAGGCGACAGTGATTTGTTTATTGCTGAAGCTGATGAGTCTGATGGGTCGTTTTTATGTCTTCATCCTACCCACGCTATTATTAGTAATTTAGAAGAAGATCACATGGACTATTTTAAAAGCTTTGAGTCTTTAATGGACCATTTTCACCGATTTGTTGATGATGTTACAAAGAGGGGAGGTAAGCTATTTTTGAATGCGGATGACAAAAATTTAATAACCGTTTCTAAAAAAGCTAATTCTGACAACATTGAATGGTTTGGAATTGACTCACCAGCAAAGTATCAAGCCAGATCAACACTCTTTTCTACAGAAGGCTCGGCCTTTAACTTTTTTGTAAATGGAAAAATGTTAGCTCGAATTCAATTAAAGTTATATGGTACTCATCATGTTTATAATGCCCTTTCAGTGGCTGCTTTAATGCATTCTGAAGGCATAAGCGTCGATATTATTAAAGAAGGGCTAGAAGCCTTTTCAGGCGTAAAACGTCGCTTTGAATTTATTGGTGAGCATGACGGTATTCAAGTTTATGACGACTATGGTCATCACCCCACAGAAATTATTACTACTCTGGAAGGAATCAAAAAAAGTTCCGGAAAGCGGCTTATTTGTATTTTTCAACCACATAGATACTCTCGAACCCATTACTTATTAGACAAATTTACTAAAGTGTTTGACTCTGCAGATACTGTTATTATTACGGATATATATTCAGCCCAAGAACAAAATATATTTGGGGTTAGCTCAGAGTCATTAGTGAATAATTTGAAAGACCATAAACACCCTAATGTATCCTATATTGAAGATAAGGACAGTATTTCTAGCTACCTAGCACCAAAGCTGTCTGATGGTGACTTGGTTGTTACTATGGGTGCGGGTGATGTTCACCAAGTCTCCAAAACACTTTTAAATGAGTTAAACCGCTAGGGCCTTTCTATTATTATTCACTCTAATTATCCCATTTCTCGGTTAAGCTCATTTAAGAATATGGGATGTGTATCTCGGCTTGTTGTCCTAGAAACAGTGGCTGATATTCAAGCCTATTTATTAAGTCATGACGACTATTTTATTATAGGAAAAGGGTCCAATGTAGTGTTGAGCGACACCTCTAAAATTAAAGACTTTATTAAAATTTCCTCAGATGTATTTCCTATTTCCTGTTCTGGTCCGGTACTCGAAGCCGGCGCTGGCATCACCGTTAATGAACTTATGAAAGCGTGCCAAGTGCAGGGATTGTCCGGGCTAGAATTTATGGCTGGCGTACCTGCAAGCGTGGGTGGAATGATAGCTATGAATTTTGGATGTTGGGGTCAAGAAATCTCTCAAAAGTTACACTCTATTTTAGTAGTAGACTCACGTGGAGACCTTTTTGAAATGAGCCCAGATATGTGTCAATTTTCTTATAGAGATAGTTTATTTCAACATCAAGATTTTCTAATTTTAAAGGCTACCTTTTTATTGGAGGAGTCTACTACTGAGTCTGTTAAAAAAATGGCGACAGAAAATATTAAAAAGAGGGTGTCGAGTCAACCTTTACGTGGACTAACCTTTGGCAGTATATTTAAAAACTCCGAAGGTGAGTATGCCGCAAAAATTTTAGAAGAAGTTGGCTTAAAAGGTGTTCAAAAAGGTAATGTTGGCTTGTCAGATCAACATGCTAATTTTATGATAAATTATGGAGATGCTAGTTTTGATGAGGTGGCCAATTTTATTGAAGAAATTCAAGTAGAAGTCCTTGAAAAAAAAGGCATTAAACTAGAAACCGAGGTAAAATTAATACGATGATTTCTGAATTTGAATCCAAAGTTATTGGCGTTATTTGTGGGGGCTTTTCTCACGAAAGAGACGTGTCATTGAGCTCGGGTCAAAATGTATTTGAGGCCCTTAAAAGACGTGGATATGATGTTATAAAACTAGACCCCGTTACTGAGAGTGACTGGGAAAAGAAGTGTCACGTGGCTTTTATTGCGCTCCATGGTAAATATGGAGAAGACGGTACGGTACAGGCAATTTTAGAACGAGAAGGGATTCCCTATACCGGATCTGGTGTAAATACTTCTGTTATTGCTATGAATAAATTTAGTTCTAAAAAAATATTTATGGAAGCCAATATCCCTACGGCCAATTTTATGATGGCTACCGATGCCTTAAAAACTTTACCTAAGGGGTTTGAGTATCCGGTTTTTGTAAAACCTTATGATGGCGGGTCTAGTGTGGACACCTTTGTTATTGATACTGAAAAAGACCTTGAAGAAAAAACAACCTTTTTAGGGGAACGATATGGTGCTTATTTGGTAGAATCTTTTTTAGAAGGTAGAGAAATTACTATAGGAATTGTTGAAAATCCGAAACCTATGGCCTTGCCTATTTTAGAACTTCGGCCCGAAAATCGCTTTTATGACTATGATGCTAAATATACTGAAGGAAAAACAAAGTTTGTAATTCCGGCCGAACTTTCAGAACTTGATACTAAAAAGTGTCAGGGACTGGCTTTATCGGTTTACAAGCTAATGAATTGTAAGGGGATGTCTCGGATTGATATGATTGTTGATCCGGTGAAGGGGCCCTTTGTTTTGGAGCTTAATACCGTTCCGGGGCTTACCAATACATCCGACCTTCCTGCCCAGGCAAGAAATGCTGGTATGAGTTTTGATGACTTGATTGAACTAATCTTGGCCAGTGCAATAGTATGAATAAACGACTCCTTATAAGTTTGTTTCTAGGAGCGGTTTTTATTGGGATACTTACTTTTTTAAATAGCCAGGTTTTACTTCTAAAAAATATCTCATACCATAATAGGGTATTTACTTCAGAAGCTAATCTAGAGGCTATTACTCACTCATTTCAAAATAGATCCTTAATGTACGCTCGACTTCGACTTCCTTTTTTGTTTTTAAAACAAAACCCTAAAATAAACTCATTAAACTTTAAAATTAACTGGCCTGATTCATTAGAAATAACACTCAATGAAAAAGAGCCCTGGTTGTCATTTTTTGTAGAAAACAACACACTTATTATTTCCAGAGACGGGACCATACTCTCTAGAGGCCAAGAAAGTATAGCTAATAGCGATCAGTTAACTATTATTAGAGGGATTGATAGTTCGTATTTTCAATCGCATACACTAAAGTTAGACGCTCTCTCTGATATCCTAACTTTAATTGATACTCTGTATGTCTATTTACCTGATCTTGATGTTCAAGTAGAAAAAACCGTGGGTAATCATTGGATGCTTTTAAAAGACGACATCATGCCAATATATTTTGGGTCTTTAGACCGGTTGGACGAAAAATGTGAGTTGTTAAAGTCGTATCTTACAACCTACTCTAATCAAACTAGGAAAAAAACGATAAACTATATTGACCTTAGAGTAAGGTCAAAGTGTATAGTGGCTTATGAATAAAACTGATAATTTAATTATGGGCCTAGATATTGGGTCTTCAAAAATATGTTGTGCGATATGCGAAATTGATGGCCAAGGTGGCTTAAGTTTGCGAGGGATAGGTACGAGTATTTCTGGGGGCTTAGACAACGGCTTAATTACAGACCAAGAAGAACTTCAACGTGCTATTAGCCGTGCTATTTCCAGAGCCGAACGTGAATCTAGAGTAAGTACCGCAAACGTGATTACTAATTTACCTGTAAAACAAATTAAGTTCGTAAAAAATGTGGGCATTTTA
>QFBU01000056.1 GCA_003265975.1 Candidatus Marinamargulisbacteria bacterium SCGC AAA071-K20 | reverse complement strand
AGACGAATATAAAGCCTCTATTACTCTTTGGGATCTAGAAAATCGCCTAGACGAGTTTAGTGACCCTATTTCTGCAATTGTTAAAATAGAGATATGGTATGACGAAAACTTAAATAGTGTTTTTGAAGAAACAGAATCCTCATTTACGTTCTCTACCTCCATCACAGAGTCGTTTTAATGAAAGAAAAAAACGGATTCACCCTTATAGAGCTGTTATTTGTATTGGGAATAACGGCCATTATTTCGGTAATATTTATCAAATTAATTATTACAGGTAGTACCTTTTTAAAAATAGGCCAGGACGAATTACAAAGCAGAAGTCAGGCCCAGCAACTCCATCCCGTTTTAAACAACAGACTAAGTACGGCAAAGACACTTCACGACGTGTCTCTTGTAAATGACCTCGACGCTTTTATAGACTATACGGACCAAAATAACACCAGGGTAAAAATATTTTATAATAGCGAGGACAATCAAAGCAATTTTTTAGCGACAAATAGATTTTCAGAAAGCAGTATTGTGGCCATTTTTGAAGAAGATGGAGATATTAGTGATCCAGAGCTTTTACTCAATAAGGTCAGTTCATTTAATATTCAAACGTTTAAACAAGACCCCAATTATTTCAGGGTAGTATCTCCAAATAATATGACTAGTCCAAATTTAGAAGAAGTAAATTCCTTAAAAATTTCCTATGCAAAACAATTACATTCTCAAAAAACTCATATTGAATATTTAGTAAGTTTTTATAAAACTGAACTAGAAAAAAACGGCACAAAAAGTTTTGGAACAGACGACGTCCCATTTACGAATCAGGTAGGGTTTGAATATAGCAATATAGACATTCAAGTGTCAGACGAAGGAGGAGACGATGACGGACTTAGACTTACTACAGAAATAAAAACAGTAAAAATTCAAAATACAGGAGAGTACTACGATACTATAATGGAGGCTGTAAATGCCTCTAATTACGGCGATACCATATTAGTAGCGGCCAAAGAGGGCGGGTATGAAGAGTCTGTTTTCTTAAAATCTGGCCTTAGAATAATTGGGGGTTACAATCCACAAGATTGGACGAGAAACCCTGAGTTACATTTAACCCAAATTAAACCCTTAACAGGACTTTCGAATACTACTTTTTTTGCCAATCAAGTGAGTGATATTGTGATTGATGGGTTTGTAATAGACGGGCTTTTTTTTCAGTCAGGCATTAATTGTCAGGACTCAAATGACGTTCTAATTAAAAACTGTAAAATTGAAAATGTAGAAAGAGGCGTCCAGTTTGTAAGAGCAAAGGGGATCATAGAAAATATTAGTGTTACTGCAAATGAACACTCGGTATTTATTTATGACTCTGACAATGGCGTGACTATTCAGAGAAGTAGATTGCATTCTACTAACGAAGTCCAAGAAGAAAATGTACGGCTTTTTGGGTCACAAAAGGTCACTGTAAAAAATAATATTATCTCTGGAGGTTACAATTCCTTCACCGCTGAGCAAACCATTAACAGTTACATTTATAATAATATTATTAACGACGCCGACAACTTTGGAATTCACGTTAAAGAAAGTACAAACCTTGAAATCTATAATAATGTGATTAGTAACCACACCTTGGGCATTCTTCTTGAGTTTGTGAGTCCTCCAGTGGATCCTCAAATTCTTGTTAAGAACAACCTCTTTGTTAATAATTCATTCTTAGCTATTTTAGGGATGGGGCTGGATCCGGCTAATGAAAACCAAGAAACCCAAATTGGAAACCTAACATGGACCAGTTCAAACCCTTACTTTTTTGACATCATTAACTTTCAGCCTAAAGGAAATGCCGCGACCTCTATATTAATAGACAAAGGAACAAACGTAGCCGCCTTCCAAGACAGAGCACGGCCTGACAATGGGTTAGCTGCAGATGTACCGAGTATAGAAGGGATAAGAAACGACATAGGCGCCTATGGAGGGCCAACCGCTGGAAGAGTAGGGCATACTCTTGTTACTAAGTTAGATCCAGAGGACAGTTTAGGGACTTGGGAAGACGCTATTGCGGCGGCATATCCTGGGGATATTATTATTTTTCAAAAAGGAACCTATACCATTACAGATACAATAATTCTTAAGAGCCAAGTTAGTATTTATGGAGAAGGTCATAGTAAAACAGTTATTAAAAATGGCGGCTCATCGTCAATGTTTCAGTTAAATGGCTCTAATAGAATTGCTGACTTAGAAATAAATGGCGATGACGATGCTGGAATAGAAGTGCGCTCGCTTGTACCCAGTAACCTTCAAAATGTAGTCATTTATAATTGTTCAACAGGCTTAAGTTTAGACGACGGGGCATGTGAAGTTTACTTTAGTGTATTTGACTCTAATACAAATGACATCACAATTGGAGGTAGTTCAAGAGCAAGTATTAACTACACCATACTGTCTAATTCAGACTTAGGCATAAATAACATTGGTGGCGTTCAGGCATTTGGCCAACATAACATATTTTATGCAAATGACACTTATTTTAACGGTAACTACGCGAGTAATAACGATGTATTTAAGTCGTCATCTGAGCTTGTATTTTGGGACCGACTCGGACAAATTTATCAATTACACCCATCCGCTGATATCATTAATAAAATCAATAACATAGATCCAGGGGTAGAAGAGTATTTTGAGCTTATAGGTCAAGTTAAAACATCCACATTGAGTAGCGATCTATTTAGAGCTTACAATGAAATTACTTTAAATTTAGGGGGACGAGCTGACTTAGAAGCCGAGATTTCTAGCGTAGAAGTGGCTCTTTTGAGTGGCGAATTAGTAGTTACTCTGTCTGAGCCTATTTTAATTTCAAAAAATGTAGAACACTCACTAAAACTAGCCTTACCTGTTACAAGCATTGCTAAAGACATAGCAATTCGAATTAAAGTTACTAGCTATACCGTTAACCATTCACCTTATATAAACGATATACGCATCACCTGGTAACAAGTAACTAGTTTTAAAAAACATGTTTAGAATTTTTTACTTTAGGGGTATTGCATTCTTAGTCACTCATAAAGAGAGTAAAAAGGGGTAAAGATGCAAATCGATTTTGATTTAGTTTTGGTAGCGCTAGTTGTATGGTTTTTACTATTAGGCTACGTATCCATTAAATATCGTCATCTATGGGGGAACTCTGATCCTAAAAATCAATAGCTAGAGCCAATTCCATAATGTCTGTTATAATGCCTCCTATCTAAACGATAAGGAGTATTACCCATGGAATTTTTTATAGACACCGCGGACGTAGACGAGATAAGAAAAGCCAACGAAATGGGCCTAGTAGACGGAGTTACTACCAACCCTTCATTGATCAAAAAAGCTGGACGAGACCATGAAGAAACTATTCGAGAAATTAGTAGTTTTATCAACGGACCTATTTCAGTAGAAACACTTTCAGAAGACTGCGAAGGCATGCTAAAAGAAGCCGAAGAATACATGACTTGGGGCAACAACATTGTTATTAAAATAGTAATGTCTCCTGAGGGAATGAAAGCTGTAAGGCAACTTAGCGAACGACGAATCAAAACAAACGTTACCGTTGTATTTTCACCTTTACAAGCATTAGTAGCTGCTAAAGCAGGAGCTACATATGTAAGTCCATTTGTAGGACGATTAGACGATGTGGGACATCAAGGAATGGATCTTATTGGACAAATAAGACAAATTTTTGACAACTATCAGTTTGATACTAAAATTTTAGTGGCAAGTGTAAGACATCCAGTTCATATGCTTGACTCAGCTCTTTTAGGTGGCGATGTAGCTACTGTTCCATTAAAAACATTAATGCAATTGTTTAACCATCCACTTACAGACAAAGGAATTGAGCAGTTTATTAAAGATTCTAAAGAATGGGCGGGTAAGGCTCTAGCTTAAATTCTCAACGACTTCTAATTAGGCCTTGCCGTAGTAATATACTTCGGCAAGGCCTAATACAAATTTCGGAACAACCTTCGCCTGATCTACACCCCAGTTAAACCAAGCCGTACGGCTAAAGTATCAATTTCTTCTATCTTGTTAGCTTGTTGATTATAAGTATGGCTTGTCTTCAAAATGCTTCTTGAATGCATCTATAACTGGCGCGGGAACAGGTATGTTTCTAGACTCATAGGTGTCTCTAATAAGAGTCTCCATTTCTTTAATTTTATTAGTTACACTGATCTTTTTAGATGATGCGGAAATTGTAGCTAGTTGAGAGATGATATCAGCGTCACGTTCTCTAGTATAATGGGTAGGTATTTACTTGATCTCTATTATATTATCGATTATTTATAGAGGGAATTTTAATTTGTACCTGTCCTCTGTAAAAACTCCTTCGTATAGTAATATAGTCGTATGAACTTATATATAACCGGTGCCGCAGGATGGTTAGGCCGACAACTTATACATAACATCCTTAATGGTGACTTTAACCATCCCGACCTTGAGTTTTTAAAAGACGAAAAAATACATATTCATGCCCTGTTATTACCTCACGAAACCTTAGCCGAACTTGAAAGCCATCCTAATAGCACTTGTACCTACAACGACATGTCTAGCAAGAAAAACTGCGAACGTTTTTTTGAAAAAGCCAACGACGGCTATTTAATTCATACAGCAGGAATTGTGCATCCCAAAAAAGTGTCCGATTTTCAAACAATCAATTGCGAGGCTGCTCTTACTGTACTAAATGTCGCCAAACAAAAAGGGATAAAAAAAGCGGTCGTCATTTCGTCTAATTCGCCATTAGGGAATAATGAAAATAACGAGGATTTATTTACAGAAGAGTCGCCATATAACCCGTATATGGGATATGGAAAGTCAAAAATGAATATGGAAATTGAAGTGGCTAAACTAAGGTCCCAAAACTTTCCGATTGTAATCATCAGACCCCCTTGGTTTTATGGCCCTAGTGGACCCCTTCGCCAGACACTGTTTTTTAATATGGTTCAAAAAGGAAACTTTCCATTAGTAGGGGACGGAAGTAATATGCGGTCGATGGTTTACTTGGACAACTTGTGTCAGGGAATTTTACTGGCGCTTACAAAAGACAAAGCCAATAACCAAACCTATTGGATCGCAGACGAAAGGCCGTATTCTATGAACGAAATTATCGATACCATCAAAGAGGTATTAAAAAGTGACTTTCAGAAAGAGGTTTCTAAGAGACAAATAAAAGGGCCTAGTTTTATTGGGGTTGTGGCAGAGCTAATGGACCACTTTCTTCAGAAGATTGGTGTGTATCATCAAAAAATTCATGTGCTTTCAGAGATGAACAAAACCATTGCTTGTTCCATTCAAAAGGCTAAAACCGAGTTGAACTACAAACCAACTATTGCCCTAAGAGAAGGACTTAAAAAGTGTATTCAAACGTCTTAGCTTAATCAAGATCGAGTTAATCGAGTTGAGACCCTGCTCCAGCGCCTGGTACTCCTGCGCATGCAGCTGGTGGTGTACTAGTCGGCCCAGCAGCGTCAGTATCTAAATCGACGCCTAAAGTTTTATTAACCGTTGCTTTTATTTCAGTTAAAGTAAGTTGAGCAGCATTGGTTATAGCCCTTTCAAAGCAGTCATAAATTACGCTTTTTTCTTTTGTCCCATTTTGAAATAATCTAATATCAAAGTCCATCTTACTAAGTACTTGATAAAACTTTAGAGCGTTATAGCCTTCACTCTTTCCATTTACTGTTACACGTTTGCTAGATACAGAAGCGGAGTACTCTTTATTACACGACTCAGAGGCCAAAAAAAACCTTAAATAGATAATTTATAGCCTCTTTTTCTTTAGTACAAAAAAAAGAGGTGTCTTTAACATTAGTTGGTGCTGCTTGAGCCATGACTCATCCTCCTGATAGTTTTTGTTTGGTAGCTTGTGTTTGGTAGGTGTATACTTAATTTTCTTATTAATTATCGTACAACTTTGATAAAAGTTGCAAAATTAGTGCACATAACTACAATAGACATATGCAATGGCTTAAATCAAAACAAGTTCAAATTACAGCAATAATACTATTCTTAAGCATAACCGGCTTCTATTCAAAGCCATTTTTTAGAGACTTCATAATTGTATTTGAAGGCACCTACAGGCTCTTTTTAGGGCAAATACCGTACACCGACTTTTTCATACCAACAACACCACTAAGCTATTACTTACCACTTCCATTCTTTTATTTATTCGGACCAACAGTTACCGCATTAATGGCATTAACGTCAGTGATGTCAGTCATATTAGCACTGATATTTTATAAAGAAATTAAAAAAGAAGTCCCATTTATTGCGGCATTATTTTTATGTATTGCAGGCTTTTTTTGTTTTAACGGAAAATTTAACTACCCGTATTACTCAACAAGTGTCCCGTATTTTTTTGTAAGTTTAGCCATATTAAACTTAGTGTCATCTTTAAAACAAAAAACACTAAGCAATAAAAATTTGTTTACAATAAGCATGCTTTTACTAGCATCATTATTAAGTAAGCAAGACGTTGGTGCGGTATCAACCACACTAATAACACTCTATCTTTTCTATTTTAAACCGGCGTCTTTTAAAAATATTTTTAAATATTTTATTCTCCCTTATATAATAGGCATCGTTGCTGTTGGGGGACATTTTTTATATAGGACAGACTTTCTAGAGCACATCTATATAGGCGGAAAGGGGATGTTCGCTACATCAATAAATCCCTTACATTTTATTACTTCAATCCCTTTTTCACTAACAGCCTGGTTTATAGTTATTGCCTCAGTATTATGGTTTAAAATAAAAGAAAAACGAGCCTACTTAGGCCTCATTATCGTGTTTTGCTCAACCGCCTATATCACCTCTTTTTTTACCACGTCCATCTACGAAGTAAGGGCCGTCCCCTTAGTCATTTCACTTTATTTATTTTACGAAGTCTTAAAAGACAGATCTCAAAAAGTATCAAAACAAAAACAAATAGCTGCTTTGGTTTTTATAGCCATAGTAATTAGTAATTCAGGAGCTCTTTTTTCGAGGTACATTATAGGTAGTTTTGCTTATACGCCATTTACAAAGCAATCACCAAAAATGTTGCCGCAATATACAAGGTTATCTAGGTCATACAAAGGGGTTCCAATTCTAAAAGAACATCATAAGCCTCTACAAGAAATAAGAGCGCTAATAAAAGAAAATCAAAACTCATTTATAAATCTAAGCGAATATCAATTTTTATATTCCGACTACAACGTAGCTCCACCAAAACCATTCCCATTAAACTTCCACCATGGGCTCTATTTTTTTGACGAAGACCTACCAACCGTTATGACTACAATAGAAAAATCCAAAGCAAAATTAATTTTTGTCCAAAATCATCATCCCTCTCAGGATCCACACTTTTTAAGTAAATTTAAAAAGAAATTAGAATTATTAGGGTACAAATATTACAGAAGCTTCAACGCGCCAACAGGTCCAGTAATGGCGTATAAACTAGGGTAACTTCTTCATCAACCAAAGAATCTTTTCATCAAGTATACGCCTGTGAGGAGAGCCCTCTTTTTTTAGCTCCAAGTCGGTCTCTAAAAACTGAGAATAGCTTTCTTCAAACAATTGAGTATTAGAATATTTAGGTTTCCAACCCAATTCTTTAAGAGGCGTAACATCAAAGTGAAACGCCTTATGGTAGGTTAAATAATGCCAAGGAGCCAAAGGGCTCAACTTTAAAAAGTCTAAAACGGTAAGTGCAAAAATAGACAATTTTTCTGGGAGACGTCTTAATTTAGACTTAGACTTAGCAAAGGCGATGAGGTCTTCTAGGTCTTCGGCAAGCGTTTTAAAAGAGTCGGTACCGACGTTGTAAATACCAAACTGTTTGCGGTCCATGGCCAGCATATAGGCGTCTATTAAGTCGTGAGCATGTACAAATTGAAACAAGTGTTCGCCCTTACCAATAATATAAATATTAACGCCTTCTTGAATCCATTTAAAAAGGATCTGAAAAATTCCTAATCGTCCTTCACCTAAAATAGTTCGAGGTCTAATAACAATCAGGGGGAGGGCCCCTTCGTTACATACTTTA
>QFBU01000055.1 GCA_003265975.1 Candidatus Marinamargulisbacteria bacterium SCGC AAA071-K20 | reverse complement strand
CTGACGGCATTTTTGTTGATTCGAATTTTGGTTCTGCTGTACTTACTCTTTTCAGTGCCATTGCTGATGTTGTTTCTTTTACTGGCGCTGTTGCTTTTGGTTGCTCACCTATTGATACTGAACTAAGTATTATAACTGCTTCGCCCAAGATATTGTTAACTGATTTACCAGCTGTGCGTTCCAACTCATCTTCCTTGGTTACCTTAGTTACTGAGTTTGTGGCCACCGTGAGTTTCATTCCGCCTATAGGCCTACCCATGCCTTTTCTCCTTCACTTTTTTCACCTTAACTATCATCTTAGTGTGATTGACATCTTCAATGACCTTTTCTAAATAGGACGCAAATCGTTTGCTATAGTCTTTTGACTCTGCTCCATTTACCTTTACGCTATTATTTTCATAGGTGAGTGTATACTCCGTTTTTGAAGCAGCTGTTTTTCGTACTAAATGGATTTGCTTTTCATCTATACGTACTAAGACATTAACTTCTTCCTGTTTTTTGCGCTGTGATACTTCCAAATAATGACCGGGGCCACCTAACTTGGCGATCTCCTCTTTAAATAGGGCTGCTAAACTTGATATAGTCGAACTAGCCGCTGTACCTGACTCATTGTCTGTGTCCTTTTCAACTCTCTGACCCTCTACTGTAGAGGAAAGCATGTGTTTAACAGAAGCCCTTCTTTGTTCGGATATATTAATACGTCTATAACCGGGTGGGTTTTTTTGGGGATCCTCTTTTCTTTTTAACTTGACATCATACTTTTCTTGATGTTCATTTCTTGATGTTTTCTCAGTATTTTTATGGTCATTAATTTTGTGATAGACAGAGGTTATGAGTACCTTATTTTCTTCGCTTTTGTTTCTTTCTAGAATCGTTAGGATCTCTCTAACTTCTGCCATTCGATTATGTGCAAAGAGCTTTTCTATGATTAATTTTGTAAGTAATCGCTTAAGTTTATTGTTTATAGGATCTATTTTTTTTACTATTCCTACTGCCAATACATATTGTTGTTTATTTATATATAGAGTGGCTATTTTGGCAGCGAGTTGATATTTAAGAGGATCCTTTTGAGAACTTAAAAGAGCCTCTACTATTTTAAATGTTGCTTTATATAACATAAAAGACACTAGTTTTAGAGCTACTCTTTCAACAAATAGGAGTGCCTTTTTATGGTCTGGATCCGTTCGATCTCCGGTTCTTTTGGCCGCTTTAATTCCTTTGATAATAAGAGGTTTAAGTTGAGCGTAGATTTGTTTCCTTTTACTTTGTATTGAATTTATATTTTCTTTCATTTTTCCATGCACAAAAGAGAGCTCTATTTCAGAGTCATCTTTTTTTTGATCTATTACTATATGTCTTTTTTTCATACTTTTTCTCTTTATAGTACTCATTTCATCATGTTTCTATACTTGATTTATTCCCCTTTATACTCAAAATTAAACCTTTCCTTTACTATTCAGGGGCCTTAAACCAGCCTCATCTTTATTTTTTATAGTTTCTTAGGTATATCGGACGTGTTTTATTCGTTGTATGGATTGGCGGTTGTCAGGCGCCTGTTATTTCGCTTCTTAACCATCACTTTGTGGGTTTTTTGAGAGGAAGAGAGGATAGTGTAGATTATGACTAATATCTTTCATCAACTCACGTTTTAATTTAGGTAAGCATTGAAAAATCTTAACAGATATTTTTGTTCTTTTTTCCTCGCTTTGATTAAATTCTTTTGGACCAGTAAGCAGGGTTGGTCTTCGGTTCAAAATTATTTTCCGAGTGTAAACATATTGATTTAAAGGATTGTAAAAAAATCACAAATGCAGGGTTAGCTGAGTTTAAAATCTTGAATCCAACGTGTGAAATTTATGGCAGATAGTCACCTACTATAGGTATACCTCACCTTATATTTTAACAAAACATAACTGGGTACGTTTAAAATAAACGAGTATCGCTACTAGTAAATAAGATTTTATAAATGTTTCCTAGGTAAGTTTCGTAGCTAGGACCTGAATCTGTACCTGAAGCTATCGATAGGATGTTTGTTATGGTTTCTGTATTGTCATGCGTATCATACTCAGTGACAAGTAAGGATATGGTCTTTTTTGCATGTGCAACGCCATCAATTTCTACTAGGCTTACTGCGCCAAAAGCGCCTTCACCTAAACTTTTAATATGTTTGGCATCTACTACAAATGCACTTGGTTTAAAGGTGTCGCTCTCACAGCTTCCCTTTTAGGTGGTAAGTGTCCGTGTCTAGATTTTTAAACTTTTGGTAATGTGCTTTTTGCTAATTTTTGTTTGATTGGTGTTAACTTCCCGCCCATTCCTAGTGGTAATGAGGCGCCTGGGCCTGCTGCTGCCATAAAATTGTCCCCTCCTAAATATTAAGAGAGGTGCCCAGTTTTATGGTCTAGTTAAACGTAAATTTATCCTAATCGAAGTTGCTTAACTATTTTAAAGTTAGTCGTTTTGTAGTTCGTTGCTATTTTTTCGGTAGTCCAGCCAAACTCAAATAATCTGTAAATATCCATGCTTGTAAGCTCAGAATAAGGCTTTTTACTTATTTTATTTACAGTGCCCTTTAAGTTTTTTCTGCGTTCAACGTTATGGATTCCATAACCACGTTTAGCTGAACTTGATTTACTGCTAGATCTACCACTAGATTTATTATTAGATTTGAAAGCCATTATAATTCCTTTTTAACAATTCATTTAATTTTAGCGTAAATGTTGTCGTGACTGTCTTTAGCATTGCTGATTTTAGTCACAATTAACTCAATTGATGATAACTTATTCTTAGTGTTTATGACACCTTTCTGATGCTTTTAATTAATTGCGCCACAATACAAATTACATTTCTGTGACCTGCAAAAACCAATTAACGTACACTCGCTGTCATTAGCTAATTGGTACGCTTCGTTTGTGGGAGCTACTCGCGAAATTATATGGCGAATTCCAAGACGAAGTAGAGTGCTCACCAAGGGCTTGTCTAGTTTTGAAGAACATAAAAACCATTGGTTATTAGCAACGCTCTTTTTATTTAAAAATTGTCCAATAGCCTTATAACAAGCCTGAATGCGTTCGATATCTTCAGAAAAATAGAACAGCTCTTTTTCATCTGCAAACGACGCGCTATGTGTGATAGCACTTTCTTTAAACATTAACGCTTGGTCTTGGAAGTCGTACATCTTGGAGTACAGTTTTTCGGCTTGAATAATATAATTACTTTTTAGTGGGCCATATTTGACTTCGCCTAAAGTAGGCTTGGTGTCTATTTTGACGAGGTTCTCATGTATTTTTATCTCGGTAATATCGTCAATACTATTAATGGCACCCGTATGAAAGGCAAACCCAATCATCATCTCTTTTACCGTTGAAGGTACACAAATAAATGACGTCTCTATTCCGTTCAGCTTTAATATAAACTCACGGTCTATTATTAACTGATCTTCTTTTTTCTTTCTTTGTTTTCCAGAGAGTCTCTGGACTTTAATTCGTTGGATCCACATTTTATTTATTACACTTCTATTATTATTAAGGTTTGATCGTCTTTAATCTCTTGGCCTCTAGAAAATACTTCGGCCTCTTTAAATAATAAGTCTTTTACCTCTTCTATTGCAAGGTCAGCCGTTTCTTTTAAAAGCGTCTTCATGCGTGCTAATCCATAAATTTCGCCCTCTATATTATTAGCTTCAACAATACCATCTGTATACAAAATGAGTCGATCCCCAGAATGTAATTGAAATTTTTTCTCCTTGTATATCTCATCTTCAAACATACCTAAAAACACACCCTCAGCCTCCAATGCTGTGATGTCTTTGTTCTTGTGTAATACCAACGCCGGGTGATGTCCCGCTTTTGCATACTTAAATTCTAAGGTATCCGTATTCAAGAATCCAAATAAACACGTTAAATGACTCACTCTAGAATTTGTAATGAACTTTCTTATATCTTCATTCGCTTTTGTTAATATATTTCCTGCTGAATTGTTTTGGGTCGCTATCTTGTCAATAAGCCCGGCAGAAAGTGCCATAACCAACGCCGACGAAATACCATGTCCGGCCACATCGCCAATAGCCACTCCTAAATAATTTTCTTGCTCTTGTGTATATTTTATTACGCCCGGTAACGCTTCTTTCTCGTCTTGTACTGATGTGTAATTTACTTTGTCTATAAACGTGTAAAAATCTCCGCCTATAGACTCCGCCGGAATACATTGTTTCGTTATTTTTATATTTTTTAGGTTTGGGTTTTCATAGGATATTAAGGCTTGTTGCACTCGTCTTGCGATGTCTAGCTCGTTTTGATGCTCCGTGGCTAGGGGTTTGTCTTTTGTTTGATCTTTTATTTGTGTACTGGCTACTTTTTTTTGTGATTTTTCTTTTAATAAATTTAGACCCAATACCGCACAAATTACTATCGTACTCACTAGATAGGCTTCTTTTGCATAATTTTGACTATAAGCTACCAAGCTTACCACTAAAATTATGGCGATTAGTATAAAATATTTTACTTTTTTCATGTCTGTAGATTATACCACGCTGTAGCTTGATGGGGGCATTGTTTTGTCTCTGTTTTTATGCTTTTTTATTAATTTCTTTTTTGCTTTAGGATGACAATCTTTGTTTTTTTTTGTACACTATATTTCTACTTTTTAGGGCGGCATGGCCAAGTGGTAAGGCAGAGGTCTGCAACACCTTTATCCCCAGTTCGAATCTGGGTGCCGCCTCCATCAAAGACTTCATAAATCGCAACATGCGCTCCTAAGCAAAAGCTTAACTACACCGCTACGTTGCACTCCGCTTTCCTGTAGTCTTTACTTTTCCTTAGAAACGCCTGTTGCGATTTATGAAGCCTTTGATCCTTTTTTTACTTTTAGTTGAATTTGGTTTGTTCGCTCCTTTTAGTCGCATTTTGTTTTTTTTGTGAATGTTTTTTTGTTTCGTCGCATTACTTTTAGTTGAATTTGGTTTGTGTGCTCCTTTTAGTCGCATTTTGTTTTTTTTTGTACATCTTAAAAAACAATAAGGGGTTTGAAGTTACATTAGAAATGCTCTTGATTTCAATTGAGCATGTACTTTTCTACAGACAGGGGAGATTTGAAGAAAATATCCTTATATCCTTAGCTAAGCAGGGATTTACGTTATCGCCTCAATCTAAGTTATTTGTAGAAACTACAAACTATACAGCAAGAATCGTTGGTAAAACTTTTACCAAATTAGTCGATGAAGGTGTAGTTGATAAAGAAGAAATGGGATATTACGTTTCAGATGTTTTACTGAAATTAATGCTATTTTCAAAGCTACTAGAAATATCAAGCATGTGCCCTTTTAATCTCAGGTATAGATAGCCAAAAAATGGTACTTCGAATAAGAGAAGGAAAACGAGGTAAAGATAGACTTACCCTTTTATCCGACACAACATTAACCGTATTACGAAAGTATTGGAAATTATATCAACCTAAACATCTACTGTTTCCTGGGCAGAAGGCAGAAACGCACATTACGCCAAATATCGTTCGTCAATCATTCAGAAAAAGTGTAGAGAAAGCTGGGATTACAAAAAACATATCACTACGAGCGATGCGAGCTATAGAAATATGCCGAACTGTAGAGTTGGGAGGGCGTATGCTTAGATGTGACGCCTGTGACGTTGAACGCCCTGAATACAATTACATTGCCCAAAATGTCAGTTTAGTAGAACTCAGAAATGGATTGAGGCCCGGAGAAAAGAGATTTTACCGATCGATTATTTCCATGTGGTGTTCACGATACCTGCCAAACTTAACGCTTATTGAATTGGGGAAAGACCCTCGCCATTTGTGAGCTACATACATGGGGCCAAACATTAATATTTCATCTTCAATAAGCACTAAAGACTTTCTTGATGTGGTTTTATATATATTCTACTTTTATCAATATTTCAGCGTTCGAAAAGTCATCTGTTGTGAATTTTCCAATGAGAATGTTTTTTCGATATGTGTTATTTCCATTGCTCCATTCTGTATGAATATAAATACTGGAATTTTTTATTATTTTTAGGTACTATAGATCTTGATTTTCTAATATTATTAAGGATTAACTTTATGCCAGGCTTATCAGTCGGAAATACTATATTTATTCCTCATTCTGTTACTGTGAGTAACTCTAAATCTATATATAGTACTTTAAATAAAGCGCTTCTTTTGCTCACTAACACTCCTAATAAGGAAGAAGCGAGTGCTTTTTTTCGAGCGCTAGACACACTAAAACCAAAGATGACAAGCGTAGAGTTTAACAATCTTGATAGAAGAATAAAGACATTGTCGGAGCGTCAGGGTTATATTAAGGCGTAACTTTTTTTTCATATATAATAATAGGCTCTTGTAAACCACTCTTTCCAACTGTGCCATTAAATTGACCTACTATATCTGGAACTACGGCATCTTTTTCACTTTTTGTAATAGCCATTTTTGTAACAAAATATCCTTCTATACCTATAGAAGGGATTCCTTCAATTCGTGTACCATCTATATCTACATGAAACCCATGGTTTTCTAATAACTGTTGGATCAAAGCTATATCTTCTTCTTTATGTTGAGTATCAGGAAAACATCGATCAATATAAAGGGTTCCACAATGATCAAGAGAGGAAAGCGCCTCTTGTAAAGCTAAAAGAGGATGTGCCAAATGCATCCAGGTCATGTTTGAAAAAATAAGGTCAAATTTTTTGTTTTCAACAACAGTGCTTAGTTCATGTGCATCTCCAAGTATAAATTTAAGAGTACCCCCATTAGATATATTCTTTGAAATCTTTGGGTTTTGATCCAACCATGATTTATAATGAGAACTATTCTCGTCATAAATAGGCAAACTAAAGCGACAAGCTCCAATACCATAGCAAGATAACTTTTTTCCTTGTTGATATTGGTTTGAAAAAAGAGTTGTAAGCGTATGTCCGGTTGCTGAACCAATTTCTAAAACTGAGGTACGCCAATTTTTTGAAATTAGGGCCTTAACATGATCCGTTAGAGATGCTCCATTAAGATATAAATCATCTGGTTGACCATGTCCTCTAAAAATGGAACTTTCAATCCCTCTATTGGCCGTAATAAAGCGCTTAGAAACAGCGCCTTCAACGGTATTACCATGGGCTAAATTAGCTGCCTTTGAAAGAAGATTCATAACAGAGGACTCATTATGTGAATCTAATTCTTTTTGTCTTTTTTCTGGTGCTCCTTCTTTTGATTCTAATACTACTGCTGGTGCTAGTTCTACTCTTTGTCTTTTTGCTGCGCTTTCTGCTACTGCATTCATAATGAAGCTCCTTGATTTTTTATTTCATTAAGTCTTTTTAGTCCGAGTCTTAATGATCCCCACCCCCTTAAAAAATAAGGAAAGCTTATGTCTTCTATATAGTTATCGTTCGTTTATATAAGAAATTCCAAACTCACCTTTCCTTTTCTATCTTGAAATTATCTCGTTTGATTCATGAAACTCTCTTTTTTCGACGACATCTTATTGATGTTCTTGGGTTGACGCCTCAAAAACCTCAGGATTTAACTCCCCCTGGACAACTTTTACTCTGCTGATTTTTTACCGGACACTAGTGGGAAAATATGGTTAATGGTGTAGCTATATTTAATAGAGAAATTAAGAAAAGTGTAGTTGAGGATTCATCTGGTAACAAAATGTATAGTTCTGAGGATGTTTCTGTATTAGCTGAAACTATATAGACACTTTTCAGTCCTTACCAAAAATTGGGGGATCAAAAAGGGTTGTATCCTCTTCCAAAAAAACGTCTAAATGCTCGTCGTATTAAAACCGGTTGCGCTAGTTGGTCAGCACGAATACCGCAACCGCCACGTGGTAAAAAGTGTGTTATTCTCTAATTAATTAAAAACGCGTTTGAAAATGAAGTCCACATTATTAGTGTACTTTTTAAAACTAAAAATCTCGTCTAGTTCTTTTTGCTTAAACATTTCCTGAACGGTTTTGTCGGCTTTAATCTTGTCGTCAAATAATACTTTTTCGTCAAAAGCGTCGTGTGCATTTTTTTGTACAATTCGGTAAGCTTTTTCTCTAATCATTCCTTTTTCAACCATTTTTAAAAGAAGTTGTTGAGAGAAAAATACATTGTAGCTTCTTCCAATGTTTTCAAGCATTTGTGCTTTATTAACAGTCATTCCTTTAACTACTTTAATCATTAAACTCATCATATAGTCCAAGCACA
>QFBU01000054.1 GCA_003265975.1 Candidatus Marinamargulisbacteria bacterium SCGC AAA071-K20 | reverse complement strand
TGTGCCGAAACAGCATTTTGTTTTGACTCTGACACATTAAAGAAATCAGCAATGGTCTTTTGCTCTTGTTCAGCAATTTGGTGCTGAAGAGTTGAAACTGATTTCTCTAGAGTTTGATTCTCCAGCTGTAAACGAGATAATTTACCCTCAAATGTTTCTTTTTGTTTTATTAATTGGTTTTGACTTGTACGTTGCAAATCAGACTCATGAGATTCCCATTCAACTTGTGTTTGAAAACGCAGATTTTGTTCTTTAAGAGCTTTAATTTCAGAGAACAATTGATCTTTTTGTAGTTTCATAAAGTCAATTCTCTCTTCTAAATCTTTTGTTTTCTCAATTTTTTCGTTATCCCACGTCTCACGTAATTTTGAAATATCTAGTTCAGTATCGTGCTTTAGTTTAACAACACCTTCTTTTTCTTGCTCAATGTTTTCTTGAATACGATGTTTCTCTTCAACTAATTGATTTAACTCTGCTTCTTGTTGTTTTTTAAAACGAGTTTGTTGTTCATCTAATTCTTTTCGCCTATTTTCTTGTTCATTAAGTAAAGCATCTCTTTCAATTTTTAATTTAGATTTTTCGTCATTAAGCTCCAAGTCTAATCTTTGTTTCTCAGCTTCAATGACTTCATTAATCGCAAGTTTTTCTTTTTCAACTTCCATTCGTTTTTCAGTTAATTCATTTTCTAATATACTTCTTTTCTCAACTAATTCATTCTCAAGCGCAAACTTTTCTTTCTCCATTGACTCTTGAAACGCCCCTTTTTGATTCTGTAGTAATTTCAATTCCGTTGAAAGAGTTTGCTCAATAGCATCTTTTTCCCTCTCGTATTTGTCATTCAAGGAGTTTAAAACTCCCTTAAGTTTTTCAGACTCTTCTTCTTGTAATTTTATCTCATGAGAAAGAGTATTAGCCTGCATTTCCATTTGTTTTTTTTCTTCCATCATTAAATGACGTTCATGGTCAAAAGCAACTTTAATCTTTTCACGTTCGTCATTCCAATGGTTTTTCTCAGACTCAATTTGTTCTTGGATTTTTTGATGTTCCTCAGCTAATAGTTGTTTTTCTTCTTTAGCAATATCAGTTTGAATAAGTCGTTCTTCTTCAAATTTTTTCTTAAGAAGTTCAATGTCTTGTTGAACTTGAACTTGTTCTGTTTCTAATTGCTGTTTTTTTATTTCAATAGCATTATCAAGTTCAGATTGACGTTCATCAAATTTAAGACGTCGCTCATCAAACGCATTTTCAAGTTGTTGCAGTTGATTTTCTACAGTCCGTTTTTTATCACCTAGTGATGTGATATATTCTTGCAATTCTAAATCAAGAGCTTGTTTCTTCTGAGAAATTTCTTCATGAAGCTCTTCTCTTTTTATATTAATATTTTCATTAAACAACTTAAGAGCATCATCATTTCGTTTCTTTTCAGCATCAAAAAGAGATCTTTCTTTATCTAATTCTACGCTTAATTGATCTTGGACTGCTCTGAGATTAGCCTTCTCAGACTCAACAGCCTCTTTAGTTTTAATAGCAGCCTTCTTTGCTTCGTCAATATCAACATGAAGGCTAGTCTCCAAGTGTTCCTTTTCTATATCAAATTGCTTTTGTAGTTCTAGAGTTTTATCTTTAAATTTCAATTCAACTTCAAGTTCTTTTTCTTTATAGTTAGACTCTTTATCTTGAAAATCTTGTTCTAAAATATCGTGTTTACGTCTAATAGTATGTTCTAGATCTCTCAAACTTTCTGTTGTAACTTTAATTCGATGAATATCTTCTAATCGCTTTGTTTCATCTCCTACTTTTTGCTTAACATCCCAGTATTGTTCATATTGAGTTACAAAGTTTTCTTGAAGTTGGTTAAGTTTTTGGTAAAACTCATGTTTTAAATGATCAAAACCTTTTCTAATCTTTTCATGAGATTCTTTTAGTTCGTCCGAACGGACAATTTGTTTATTCATATGCTGTGAATTCGCATTGAATTGACGAAGTCCTTTTAGTTTATTGTGATATTCTTTGAAATAATTATCGGTTTTATTATATCGTTGGTCCGGTTCTTGTGACATTAATGGTTAGAACCGCCGCTATGGCCTTCTGATAAAATTCTCACAGGGCTCTTAATACCATGGACACCATCCTCTAATTCATCAAAATCTCCCCGCGTAGCAATGTCAGCAAATATAAACAGAAAGAAAATGCCAATGAAAACTACACTACTAACCACAATAACTAAGTTCACACCTTTGTCCCACCTTAACCCCATAAAAAAAGCGAGGACTAAGCTAGCTTTAATACTAGCAATAATAAGAGCTATGACTATATTCATAGAGCCAAAGTCAAAAAGGGCAACAAAAACAGTAACAAAAGTCAAAGCCAAAAGTGCTAAGAAAGTGCCTATATAAAATTTAAGCGGTGGAATAAAATGATGTGAATTATTGTTACTCATAAATAAAACTCCCTACCCTATTAAGTATAACAAAGGAAACAAAAATATCCATACAAGGTCAACTAAATGCCAATATAAACCGACCATCTCTACTGGCGTATAATAATCAGCGTGGAACTCGCCTCTATTCCCCCTAATAATTAGCCAAGCAATCAATCCCATACCAACTGCAACGTGAATCCCATGTAGTCCTGTAAGCACAAAATACAAGCCAAAAAACAGATGCATATTTTCAAACAAGCCTTCTCCAGTAAACCAATTAGAAGGAAGATAGCCGTGATGAAACTTAGCAGCGTATTCAAAATATTTAACAACTAAAAAGGCCGTAGCTAAAATAAACGTAGCTATTAGGTATTTCAACATTAGTTTTTTCTGACTAAGTTGAGCCGATCTAACACCCATTACCATTGTAAAACTACTAGTAATCAAAAAAACTGTATTCAAAGCACCCATTTTCCATGAAAGTTGATGATGTGCATCTATAAACATTTCAGGGTATAAAAATCTAAAAACGCCATAAGCAACAAACAGTCCGCTAAAAAAAAGAAGTTCTTGTCCTAAAAATGCCCACATTCCTAATTTAGCCGTTTCAAATTCTTGCTCAGCGGTATCAAAATGGTGTGCTACTTTATGTTTTATAAATCCATCTTTAGTAGCCATAATTTATTTAAGCATCCCTTTTTCGTTAGGAATATCCATATTCTCATAGTCATACGGATCATGTGTAATTCGAGGTTTTACATCAAAGTTTTCTAAAGGTGGAGGAGACGTCGTATGCCACTCTAAAGTTAAGCCACCCCAAGGATTAGAAGGTGCTTTCTTACCTCTTAATAATGAATGAATTAAATAGCCAGCCATCAAAAAGAAACCAACTGCTAAAACCCAAGAACCTATAGTAGAAGCAATATGATAAGGTTGATACTGCTCTAAGTAAGAATAATAGCGTCTAGGCATCCCTTTGGATCCCATTATAAATTGAGAGAAAAAAGTAATATTAAATCCAAGGAATACTAGTAAACAAGATGTCTTTGCCAATCCTTCGTTATACATTTTTCCAAACATTTTAGGCCACCAATAATGAAGTCCGCCTAAAAAGGCCATTACTGTTCCACCCATCATTACATAATGAAAATGAGCAACTACAAAGTAAGTATCATGTAAATGTACATCAATAGACAAGGCTCCTAAAAACACGCCTGTAAATCCGCCTATACAAAAAAGAAACATAAACGATAGGAAATATAAAAACGGGGTATAAAATGTAATGCTTCCTTTATACATTGTAGACAACCAATTAAACACCTTAATTGCAGACGGGATTGCTACTAAGAATGTGAGTAATGAAAAGAGCATAGCTGCAAACTGAGACTGCCCACTTACGAATAGATGATGCCCCCAAACAAGAAAAGATATAATAGCAATTGCAATACTTGAAAAAGCAATCAACTTGTAACCAAATATATTTCGTTTACAAAATGTCGTAACTAATTCGCTCATTACACCCATAGCTGGAAGAATCATAATATACACAGCTGGATGAGAATAAAACCAGAAAAAGTGTTGAAATAAAACAGGATCCCCACCCAATGCAGGGTCAAATATACCTATACCTAATAGTCGTTCAAAAATAAGTAACAATAACGTAATCGCTAAAACTGGAGTCGCAAGTACTTGGATAATAGCTGTAGCATATAAGGACCAAACAAAGAGAGGCATTTTAAACCAGGTCATTCCTGGAGCTCTCATTTTATGAATGGTTGCTATAAAATTAACACCAGTCAAAATTGAAGAAAATCCAAGTATAAATGCACCTAGTGTAATACTAATAACACTAGTGTCTGTCGTGGAAGAATAAGGGGTGTAAAAAGTCCACCCAGTATCTACCGCTCCCAAATAAAGTGAAAGAAAACAAAAAACAGCTCCAACCATATATATATATAAACTAGCTAAATTGAGTCTAGGAAAAGCAACATCAACAGCTCCAATTTGAAGAGGTAATAAAAAGTTTCCAAGAGAAGCAGGAATGGAAGGTACTATAAACAAAAATACCATTATAGCTCCGTGTAAGGTAAATAATTGATTATATTGTTTAGCGGTAAAAGCAATCTGGTTAGGACTCAATAATTCAAAACGTAAAAGTAAGGCAAATACGCCGCCAAGAAAAAATGCAGAAATAACAAATAGAAGGTACATAATACCTATTCGTTTATGATCAAGAGTTACCAACCAAGATTTCAAGCCTTTAGCAACTTCCATAAAATTCTTACCAGAATTATTTTCCAAACTCATAAATTTAGCCTTTCTTTACTTCAGAGATTTAATATACTCGATTATAGCGTCGATCTCTCTATCACTCAATAAACCTGCATAAGCTGGCATAACAGGGGCAAAACCCTTAACAACTTTCGCCTGAGGGTTAACTACAGACTCTCTAATATAATTATCATCAGCTTTTACTGATGAGCCATCAGCCATTTGCCTGTCAGAATTATAAATAGCTTTCCAAGAAGGCCCTACCTTAACTGATCCATCTATACTATGGCAAGTATTACAAGCCTTAGCCGTATATAGTTTTTTTCCTAGTTCAGGTAACGGTGTGTCTGTGTCTTCACCATTACTTTGCAACCATCTATCATAGTCAGCCTGACTCATAACCTTCAAGATAGCAGACATCGAAGAATGACCATCTCCACAATATTCTGTACAAAAAACTTGGTAAATACCTATATCACTAGCTTCGAACCAAACCGTAGTATATCGATTCGGAATAACGTCCTTCTTAACTCTAAAATTAGGGATAAACATACTATGAATAACATCCTCTGACGCCATGATTAATCGAACTGGTGTGTTTACTGGAACAACAAACTCATTGAGTGTATTAATCCCTTCTTTAGGGTAATTAAACGACCAGAACCATTTTTTACCTGTAACCTTAATGTCCATTGTATTAGGAGGCGCCACTGAAAGTTTCAAGTAATCTTGATACCCCCACCAAAAAACAATCATTAACAAGATTAAGGGGATTACTGTCCAAAGAATTTCAGCGACATTGTTATGAGTGACATGCTTTTCTGCTTTTGTATTTGTACTAGTTCGTTTATATTTCACAACAAAAACTAGGCCAATAATAAACATTGCAAGAAATATAGCTACTGAGAACCACAAGATTGTATAAAATAAAGTATCAACATCATGAGCAATTTGAGTAGCAGGGCGTGGAAGCCAAAATGATCCTTTTTGAATTAAATTTTCAGCTATTGTCTTCATTTCTAAAATTCACCTTTTTTTCTTCTCTAAGAAAATAATAAATCATTAAAATTATAAATATAACCGTAAACAATCCCCCGATTCTCATTACGTTATAAGCATAAATCACATACTTTTTCCCCTGAGGATCATAATTATAACAAAAGAGTAGAACCCTTTCTACACCAGATATTTTATTACGATCAATAGACTCTAAAATACCAAGTCTTACATCCAAAGGTTTGTACTCAATTCCATACAAATAACGCTTTAATTTTCCTTCAGGAGTTAAAAACATTATAGCCGCACTATGTGCAAATTGCTGAGTTTTGGAATTAAAACGATAACGAAAACCAACAGCTTCAGCTAATTTACTTATATTCTCTTGATCACCAACTAAAAAATGCCAGTAGTCTTTAGGCTTTTCTCCTTTTAAAGAACTGGCATATTTATTTTCAAATGCCTTAGCATTTTCTATAGTATCTCCGGGATCAATACTAAGACTTATCACCTCATACTTTCCCCCAATATTAAAAGGAAGCTGAGTAAGAGACGTATGGAGCCCAGTTGCAACTAAGTGACATAACATAGGACAGGTGTAATAAGCTAAATTTAAGATTATACTTTTATCACTTTGAAAATAATCTTGAAGAGTGACTTTTTCACCAAGCTCATTAGTAAATACAAGATCTAAAGGAACTTGTTCACCAATGTTCTCAGAAACACCTACTTCTTTAAGAGTATGAGGTATGCGCTCTTTAGCATAAATTGAAAAAACAACAATGTTGCTAAAAAGAAGAAAAAGGAAAAAAAAATTACAAAATTTATTTATATTGTTTAATAACACTTTTCATCGCTAAATCAATTGGGATATGCACAGTTCTGTTGAGTTTACTTTGCCATTTTAAAGTTTGCAAATACTCAGACTCATAAACTCTCTGAGATTTAAGCGAACTTGGTGTTAGAGTATCTTCTTTAATATTTAATTCTTGGGTCAATGAGGTATTAAAATAAAAGTAAGTAGCGAATGTAATTGCAAGTAAAGCAATAAATACAATAACTAATACCAATAATGCGGCTACAGCATTTGGTTCTGACTGATCATGATTAATTTCACCTGAGCTCATAATTTATCTCCTACATATTCTCAAAATGTAATGACTTCTCAATAAAAGGGTCTTTTTTAGGAACTAGAGAAACACTTGCAACACGTTTAAAAAAGACTGAAAAATACACGCCCCCCATACCAAAGAAACATAATACGTCAACCATTGAAAAATGTATTCCTGACTTAGATAAGTTCGGCATTATCAACCAATATAGGTCTAAAAAGTGCATAGACACTATCCAAATAGCCATTCCAAGATGAAAGTTTAAATTTCGTTTGCAGTGTCTAGACATAAACAATACAAATGGAATGGCAAAATGACCAATAGCCAAACAAATAGCAACAGAATTCCAAGACCCTTCAAAATGAGCAAGATACCAGATAGTTTCTTCAGGAATATTAGCATACCAAATTAAAAAATATTGGCTAAAAGCAATATAAGCCCAAAATAAGTTGAAACCATAAATCAATTTGCCTAAATCATGAAAATGCTCCAAGGATACAATGTTTTTAAGAATTCCACTTTTTCTAAAAAGAATAAGAACAATAGAAAACATACTCAGAGAAACAACAACTGAACCCGCAAATAGATATATCCCAAATATAGTTGAATACCAATGAGGTGTTAAAGACATAATCCAATCAACAAAAGCAAATGTTTGAGATAAAGCAAATATTAAAATACCATAAGTAGACGCTCTTCTTAATTTCAAAGAAATCTTCTCATCCCCTGAGCTATCTTGTTCTACAGATCCATTATAAAATTTTCTACTCAACCAAATCCAAAGAAGAAAAAAGACGACTGCTCTTAATACAAAGAATCCAACATTTAAGTATGGGACTTTCCCTTCCAAAATTGGATCAGAACCAGGATCTATATGATGTGTCCAATGATAAAGATCATGAAGCCCAAACAAGATAGGGATAAAAAATAATGCCATCAACATAATATTAGACATAAAATGTTCTGCAACGCGTCTAACAACAACACTCCATTCAGCTCTAGTTAAATGTTGAATTAACACAAAGAACAAAGCACCTAAACTAATAGTTGTATAGAAAATAAAAGACACTAAATAAGAATAATAAAAATGGTGAGTGTCCTTGAGACCGAAAAAGAAAGCCACGGCTAAACAAACTGCACCAATTCCCATTAATAGCTTGGGTAACTTATCAGCAAAGTATCCTGTTAATTTTAATTCTTCTGGCTTAAGTGTTTTCTTTTGCATAAGTAGTCCTAATTTAGTTTATTTCTTAACTGTTGAGGCACATCTTTAATTTGGCCTCGTTGTACTTTTTGTAATGCTCTAAGATACACCACTATTGCCCATCTATCCTCTTCAGAAACCTGCTTACGATACCCAGGCATAGTTCTAACTCCATTGCTAACAATATCAAAAAGTTCACCATCAGGACGATTTACCGTTAGGTCTTGTTGC
>QFBU01000053.1 GCA_003265975.1 Candidatus Marinamargulisbacteria bacterium SCGC AAA071-K20 | reverse complement strand
GGATTGAAATGATAATTCAATTCCATCTGGAAGTGGATATAGCTGCTTAAGTAAATCTTGAATGGCAGATTCCCCAAGTCCGAAACATTTTACTAAACTTTCTTTTGGTTCATTTATATCTATTTTAAGATGGTCAAATATCACTTCTATACCTCTATTTTCAAGAATAGAATGCAGTTCTTTAGGAACACCCGGAAGCGATACTATTAAGCAATTATTAAGGGTGATATAAAAAGATGGAGCGGTGCCCTGTTTGTTAGAAAGAACATTAGCACCTTCAGGAAAATAAGCTTGTTTTTTGTTACTTTCGGGCATTATTCGACTACTATTTTGGTAATAAGCTTTAATTTGGATTAAAGCGTCGTTATTTAAGACTAAAGGCTGCCCTGCCGCGCTAGCTATACCATCACGTGTAATATCGTCTTCTGTAGGACCTAGCCCACCTGTAACAATCAATACGTCACATCTATCAGCCGCTTCTTGAATTGAGGAAGAAATTAAGTCTAAATAGTCGCCAATAGTGAGAGATCGTTTAACATGTAGGCCCTTTTGTAGTAAAAAGGCGCTAATTGTACTCTCGTTTTTATTGACCACCCGTCCGTCTAAAAGCTCATGACCTATGGTTAGTAATTCTATAGATTTCATAAGTTTTAGTTTATCACAAAAAAAAGCGGATTTGTCTGATTATCTTCCCTGGGCACACCAGCCTAAAACAATACTTCAGATCAATTTAAGAAGGCCTTCAGTTACCTGTGAGTACCAAGAGACTGGGCACCTACCTACCAGAAACTTGATACTCATAGGTACCTGATTACCTTGCCAAACCATTATGCAAGATATATGCCATTAAAATCACTGTTATTAACTTCTCGCCTTAACATAAGTGTAAGTTATATTATTATTACTACATTTTTGTAAAATTTATTTATTTTTATATAATTTTGTAATATTATTTTCAAAAACTTACATGACTATCGTGCTATAATTTATTTCATGGAACTTTTAAAGCCAAATATCACAACTTTTGTTGGAAATCAGGCTCAATTATTAATTGCGATACGCCATGGAATCGATCACATAATACTAGACGACTCTAAATTGTCGATTAGGTCTTACACTAATGACTTTGACATTCCTCACTTTGAGAAACTAGGATTGCTAGCTATTGAGGCCCGTCAGTTAGAACCTACGATTTTAATTAGCGTCAATTGCGATATTTTGATGCATCACAGACATGAAGACCTACTCCTAGACTTTATTTCTACCCTTAAAAAATACCAATTGAATCGAATTAGAGTTCAAGATCCAGGTCTAATTCCATTTTTTAAACAGAACTACCCTAGCTCAACTATTGAACTTGCTTTTGAAATGGGTAACCAAAATATTAAAAGCATGGAATTTTATCAATCAATTACTGTGAGACAAGTTATAAGCAATGATGTGTCTATAAATAACATTCAAAGCATGTCTGACACACTTAACACCGAACTAGAAGTACAAGTTCAAGGACCTCTTTTAATTCAATACTCAAATCGTCGTTTTTTGACTGGCCTTGACCAAAACAAAACAGCAGAGAGCAAAGAAACGATAAAGCGCATTGCACAAGATGATCAATATTTAGGACGAAATTTTAATTTTTATGATAATATCCACGGTCATTTTATGTACCTGTATTTTGATAGATGTCTTTTAAAATCAATAAAAGAACTTTATAAGTTAAATATCAAGGGATGGCTGATTGATTGTAGAGGAGAAAGCGAAGCCTATTTTAAAACGAGCTTAAAATTGTACACAGCGGCAAGAAATGCAATTATTGAAAATAATAACTGGACAGTGAGTGACTCAGACTTTAAAAGCCTTGAAGCGGTGTCTACTCGACCACAGCGACCTGGTTTTTTTAAAGTCAATAAGACCGATCAGATTAGACGTAAAAAACACATTGATTTGAAGGCTGAACCGGTAGGTACGATCTTAGATAGTATTAAAGAAGATATTGTAACAATAGAACTTGAGACCGACTTACATACAGGAGAAACCATTACTCTTAAAAACCCCAAGGGTCTTGAAAAAGAAATAACTATTTCTAAAATCGTTTGTTTAGACGGAACCTTAACTACAAAAGGGAAGGCAGGCGACTTGGTTCAAATTCCCTGGCAAAAGTACTTAGCCCCCAAGGTTAAGCTTTATAGACCTAAATAACTTAGAAAAAGTTAGATATCTCTCGAGCAGCACTTTCAGTACCGTCAGAAGAATGAATGATGTTTGCGTCTAATGTTAATCCAAAATCGCCTCTTATAGTTCCTGGAGCTGATTCAATTGGGTTTGTAGCACCACACATTTCACGAACAGCTTTTACCGAGTTTTCACCTTCGATAATTGCCGCTACAACAGGTCCTGAAGTTACATATTCTTTTAACCCTGCATAGAAAGGCTTCTCAATATGTTCAGCGTAATGCTTGTCAGAAAGATCACCTGATACAGTCATTTTTTTCAGTTCTGAAATAGTTAAGCCTCGTTGTTCAAATCTTCTGAGTACTTCGCCTACTAATCCACGTTCTACTCCGTCTGGTTTTATAAATATAAATGTTTTTTCAATCATGTTATTTCCCTTTCGTTGCCCGTAAAGTCCAGGCTTTTGCTTGTTTAATTTGCTTGGCAACTTGAGACTGATTAGTCCCGCCAATAATATTTTTTGCTTTTACTGAAGATTCTAAGCATAGCGCCTCATGAACATCTTGTTCAACCTTTTTAGAAAATTGCTGCAAATCCTGAAGTGTTAACTCGTCTATCTGACAGCCTTTTTCAATGGCGAACATCACCGCTTTTCCTGTAATTTCGTGAGAGTCTCTAAAGGGAACCCCTTTTCCTACTAAGTAATCGGCAAAGTCAGTTGCTAATAAATGTCCTTGGCGAAGCGCTACAGCTACAGCTACTTTATTAACTTTTAATGTTTTAATCATATCTGTAAAGCACTCAAGTGAGTCGTTTAATGTGTCTGTAGTATCAAACAATAACTCTTTGTCTTCTTGTAAGTCTCGGTTATAGGTTAGCGGAAGCCCTTTTAATATCGTTTGAAGAGACACCAAATGTCCCATAACCCGTCCAGACTTCCCTCTAATAAGTTCAGCCATATCAGGATTTTTCTTTTGAGGCATAATAGAAGACCCCGTAGTAAAGTCATCACCTAAAGAGATAAACCCTAAAATGGGAGAGTTCCAAACAATGATTTCTTCACAAAATCGACTTAAGTGAGTCATGCAAAATGAAGCTGCCGACAAAAACTCTAAAATAAAGTCTCTATCCGAAACCGCATCCATACTATTTAAAGTTAGAGACGAAAACCCAAGTTTTTTGGCAACACCTTCTCGGTCTAAACCATAGTTATTTCCAGCCATCGCACCAGCGCCTAGGGCACAAACATCCGATGTTTCAAAGGTTGTTTCAAAACGACGAAAATCTCGTTTAAATTTTTCAAAATATGCAAGAATATGATGTGAAAATAAAATTGGTAAAGCCGGCTGAAAATGAGTAAAACCCGGAAAAATCAAACCATGATGTTTTTCAGCTAATTGTACTAAGGCCTTTTGTAATGCATTAATATTTTTCTTAACACGCACACATTCGTCTTTTACAAAGAGGCGAGTATCGGTAATTACTTGGTCGTTTCGAGATTTTCCTGTGTGTAATTTTTTTCCAAGATCACCGCATACTTCTGTAACAAGCCGCTCTATACAACTATGAATATCTTCGTCGTCAGCAATTAAGTCATCTGACTTTTCAAACTTTTTACTCAACACGTCTAAGCATTTGTCTACTTTTGTAAATTCAGGTTTTGAAAATATTCCAGCGGCCAAAAGTGCTTTTGCATGAGCACGGTTCACTTTAATGTCATACTGAACGAGTCTTTTGTCGATATCAACCGAGAAACTTAACTTAATTGCAGACTCTGCAAGTCCTTTTTTGAATCGGCCACCCCATAATTTTTTGGACATAAGTTTATTCTCCTAACTATTTCTCTGAGAGACCAATTTTCTTACTTTGTCTGGTAATCCAAAAAGTCTTATAAATCCGGTTGCGTCTTTTTGATCATACAAATCGGTGTCAGTAAATGAGGCTAGATCTTCTAAATATAATGACTCCATGGACCATACTCCTGCAGGTCTAATGTTTCCTTTATACAATTTCAATCTCACTTTTCCAGAAACTGTTTCTTGTGTTTTATTTACAAAACCATCTAGAGATTCTCTTAGCTGATTGAACCATTTGCCGTCATATACTAGGTCAGCATATCTTAGCGCAATCTGGTCTTTGTAATGTAATGTGTCTCGATCTAATACTAATTGTTCAAGTTGACGATGGGCTTCGTACATTATGCTCCCACCTGGAGTTTCATATACGCCACGAGACTTAATACCAACCAATCGGTTTTCAACCATGTCTACTTGCCCTACTCCGTGCTCACTTCCAATTACATTCAATTTTTCTAGTAACTCTACAGGTCCAAGAGGGTTTCCATTAAGTCCGACAGGGTTACCCTTTTCAAAAGTAAGTTCTACGTATTCTGGGTTATCCGAGGCGTTTTCAATAGTTTTTGAAAGAGAAAAGACTCGGTCTTGCGGTTCGGTTCCTGGGTCTTCAAGCTCGCCCCCTTCGTGACTAATATGCCAAATATTTCGGTCTTCTGAATAAATTTTTTCTTTGGTTTGTACAACCGGAATATTGTGTTGCTTGGCATAGTCGATACACTCTTCTCTTGAGTGAAGAGTCCATTTATCGTCTTTCCATGGTGCTATAATTTTTAAAGTAGGATCTAAAGCCATTACGGCCACTTCCATACGTACCTGGTCATTACCTTTTCCAGTAGCGCCATGAGCGATGTAAGTAGCCCCTTCTTTTTGAGCAATCTCTACCATCTTTTTTGCAATTAATGGACGACCAAAACTTGTTCCAAGTAAATATTTACGTTCATATACAGCACCCGCTTTTAATGTTGGATAAATGTAATCTGTAATAAATTCTTCTCTGAGGTCTTCTATATAACATTTTATAGCGCCAGTACTCTTGGCTTTTTCTTCAAGACCATCAAGTTCTTCAGCTTGTCCTAAATCGGCACACATCGCAATAACATCTAAATTGTAAGTATCAATTAACCAACGAATCATAATTGAGGTATCAAGCCCTCCAGAATACGCAAGAACAACCTTTTCTTTCATAAATAACAGCTCCAATTTGTAATTTTGTAAAGTATAACAGAAATAGGGAGTAGGCCCAACGCTTGCTTGTACAGGTTATTATTTAGGAAAAACTCTTCTTGAATTTATCTTGACTGGTGACAGAAGGTTGTTTTTAATTTCATTCCCCCAATAATGTTCAATACCTAATATCCCAAATGCTGAATTTGCAGCAGTCCATGGCTTGTCTGTAGTATCAAAATCACCATTTTGCCAAGCAAAGAAATAACTCACTGTTGATGTTAATGGGATGTCCATTTAAGAGAGATTAAAAGTTAATCGTTTCCAAGGTAGAAAGACATTTTTTATTGAACTATTTGTACACCTCTGACTTCTCTTAAACCGATCAACTCTTGATCTTAACTTGCCTATGTCTTTGCTTACTTCCTGATCACGCTCTGAAGTAGTCAGGCCCTCGTCAAACTCATTATTTGCAGCCATACCAAGGCCAGTTATGATTGACCCGATACCACTAATAGTAAGTGACAAATTCCAAACTAGATTTTCTAATGTCCAATATACTATAGACAAGAATATTTCTGCCGATTGCAAACAACTTGGTAAATAATGAGCTTTATTTTCTTCCTCAAAAATGTCTTTGTATAGCCAGTCCAAAATAGCTACCATTGATTCTTTTAAAGAACTGGAGTTATTTTATCCGAAATTCTCAGATTTTAAACACGCTTTACTAAGCTTCATTTGCTCAAGCCCATTTAACTCAGGCTTTTCCGGACATTTCATTTTGATTTGGCTATAGTCTCATATAAACCATTGAGCTCACAATAAGTGTTTAACCAAAAAAAAGCGATAAAAAAACAATGTTTTTTAGAAACAATATTGAGCTTAAGATCAGAGATATTAATAAAGCTATTAATACAAGGGTTTTTTTAAAAAACGTTTAGGAAAAACTGCTATAAAGAATCTTCCGCCTGTAAAATTAGGATCACGGCCTGAACAATGAGGAATTGAAGCCTTAGTTTTATTCCACAAAAGAGGTTTTGATTGGATTTTTTCTGTTAATGAAGGAAAGGTATCTTCAAGTAGTGCTCGATTGATGATATGAGTATATGCTGAACTATTGAGGGCAGGATCTGGGCATTTAATTTTATTAGGAGGGTAAGGTTTTAGTCTAATTTCGTTAGTAGGAAAAAGAAAGTCTGTAGAAGGACCATTATGTAGAGTATACATAAACCCTATTGGAATCTGATCTAAAAAATCAATATGAACTTGGCTCTCAAAGAGACTGTGTTTAGTATAGTCATCATCATACCTAAACACTACTAAATAATCAAAAGGGTTTAAGTTTTTTTTTATTAAATAGGATTCAAGTTCTGAAAGCCGGGTCTGAAAAAACGTAAGTTGAGCCCCCTTCTTTATGTTCTTAGTAATGAATCCATTGAGTTCAGAAAGAGTAAGATGAGATAAATGTAAATGTAGACTAGGAAAATGAGAATAATCTTGATCAGAACTACCAGTTATATATTTCAAGGGGCATAATAAACCTTTTTGTGTAGCAAACATTTTCGATTCAAATGTTATATCCTCAGGAAAAGGACTCCCCTTTAAAGTCGATAGGACCTGGGCTGCCTTTGAAATAGGGGGAATTGTAATAGAACAAAAATTGAGGGGCAACTTATCAGTACAAATACTGTTCCACGCAGCTTCGGCTACCTTTGGAGAAAAATCGCGAGAGCCATTTAAAAATTTTAAAACACAATCTTGAATAATAGGTTGAGTATACAGGACAGAAATAATTTTTTTCAATTAAAACACCTCAAATAAAGAATAGGGTAGGTATTTAAATTATCGAAAATATATAATAAAAATTCTATATTATTTTTTAAATAAAAGAAAGGTAGTAGTGTCTGGACAGTTGAGCAGATTTTTATGAGAGGGATCCATATCCTTTGTATCCGATGAGTCTAAATAGTTTTTCAAGGCATTTCCAAAACCGTTCAATTAAGTTTAGATTTGGAGGTATAGGTTCAAATAAATAGGGTCGATACGAGATGTTTTGAGCCATTCTTTCACCATAGCGTTTTTGTAGTAACTCGCATTATCAATAATGACATAAATGGTTGCCTTATTGTGGTAAAAAGCGTCCAATTCCTTGAAAATATCTATAGTTGCTTGGGCATTAATTGTGTCATAGCTTTTGGCAAAAATATCTTGCGTAAATCGATTGTAAAACCCATTTAAATTACATCGTTGTCGTCCAGAATTCCAACATGCCCTTTTTAGATATGAAATGATTAGCTAAAATTTTAAATTTTAAAATGGGAAAACCTCCGAATGTAACTATTTCTAGTTATTTATTTTAGGTAGATAATTTATGCGTGGTGCTTAGGAAAGTAGTGTTTTTATAATCGCTTTTTGCGCGTGCATTCTGTTTTCTGCTTGATCAAATATTTTAGATGCCTCAGACTCCATTACTTCGTCCGTTACTTCTTCACCACGATGGGCAGGTAAGCAGTGCATAAATATGGCTCTAGTGCTGGCTAATTTCATCAATTCAGAATTAACTTGATAGGGAGTAAAGATTTCAATGCTTTTACCTTCTTCACCCATAGAAATCCACGTATCTGTATAAACCACATCAGCACCTTTAATAGCTTCTCTGGGGTCTTTAACTTGTTTGTAGGTTCCATCATAATCTAACTCAAACCCATCAGGAGTTGAAACAACAATTTCAACACCTAATTTTTGTGCAAGCTCCACAAGAGACCGACAAACATTGTTCCCGTCTCCCAAATAAGCAATTTTAATGCCATCTAAAGACTTGAAGTTTTCCAAAATAGTTAAAAAATCAGCTATGGCCTGACAAGGATGTGAGAAATCGGTTAACCCGTTAATAACAGGAATACTTGCAAAGTCAGAAAATTCTTCAATGTCAGTGTGATCAAATGTTCTTATCATTATAATATCTACGTAACGAGAGAGCACTCTAGCGACGTCTTTTACAGGTTCTCGTTTTCCAAGACCAACTTCGTCTTTTTGCAGAGTTATTACTCGCCCACCCAATTGACCCATTCCTATCTCAAATGATACTCGAGTACGAGTAGATGGTTTTTGAAATAATAAACCAAGTGTTTTACCTTGAAGGTCATCCCGTTGCTGTCCAGACTTAACCTCTTCTTTAAGTGTCTGAGCCAGATTCAAGAGCTTTATTAGATCCTCTTTTGATGTGTTTTTAATATCTAAAAAATGCTTCATTTTGAAATCATGGTCCCTATTCCAACGTCTGTAAATAATTCCAAAATAACGGCATGTTCTATTGTTCCGTTAATGATATGCACTTTTTTAACACCCGATTCTATTGCCTTTGTAGAACAAGAAAGCTTTGGTAACATCCCCTCTTTTACATCTTTATGTGAAAGTAAAGCTTTTGCTT
>QFBU01000052.1 GCA_003265975.1 Candidatus Marinamargulisbacteria bacterium SCGC AAA071-K20 | reverse complement strand
GTAACAGGTAGCATGGAGTCTAACTGATTGATATCTGAGGTGTGTTTAGCAAAGTTTTCTAGCTCAGCCTTTAGAATTACGTACCGAGAATGGTACTGTTTGGTTGCTTTTTCTTTATTACATTTTTTTGCTAAATAAAATAGTGCTTGGTAGGCACCTAAAATCCAAATGTAGTCACTAAGTGTATGATACTCGCTTAACTTTCCTAGGTGTGTTTTCATCGACTTGCCAAGAAAATGGCATTTGTAGAATACTTTTTCAGGGTCCAAATCTTTAGTGTATTGGCTTGTTGTTTTTACTGAAATAATTGTTTTTGCTTTTTCTACAGACGTTTTTAAACTTGTGAGTGCCCAGTTCTTTAAGGCAGGTAAGTGCATTGTGAAATGAGCGGCTCTGTAGGCAAACCCAATTTGATTGAGAGCTAAAAGAATATCAAAAGACTCATTAATATTATTCGAAAGCGGTAATATTTTTGAATAGAGTTGTGTTTTTGAAGTGAAATTGAGCACGTGATGACAATTGTCTTTGAAAAGGCGTTCGGTTTTTTTATCGGGAATTTTTAAGTCAATTTTTTCTTTCATCAATTCTTCCCATTTATAACTCACATGTGTGCTTTCGTGACTTGCATTTAAGGTTTGATATTGAGAAATTTGGTTTGATAGTTTCTTACTTTTTTCTGCTTTCATTGGTTTGGAAAAACTTTTACTTAAAAGAGAATGGTCCACTAAGGGTATTTTACAGCTATAACTTATTTGCTCGTCAGGGGCTAAAGTGGTGTTATAGCTGGCTAAGGCTGAACTCATATTGAGGTTACACTGTGTTTTTAAAATCATTTCCCATTTATTCCATACCGTAGACAAATCTTCATCAGAAAACTGAGTACAAATAACATTGTCTGGTTTATTGTCTAAAACTAATCCAAGATAATTATTCACTATAAAGGCTTGTTTACTTAAATAGGTAATATTTTTTACTTGGCTTACCCCTTCAGGGGTATATGGCCGAATGACGTAAAAAAAGCTTATTTTGAGCGGTCCAGCTGTAGTGTTATGTAGTTTAATTTGATTTACACATAGTTTTTCATGTTCGGTTAGCGGGTTAAAAAATACTTCGGAGTCTATTTTTAGGGCGTCGTATTTATATCTTGTGATTACCTTAGGTGAAGACTTACTTAAGTATTGTTTAATATTTGGACAGCTAGAAAGAATATGTAGCTTGTCTCCAATGGCTACCCAGCTCTCTAGAGACCATAATTGAGTTAGTGGCGTGATCATTCCTGTTGGATCTACTAAGACTTTTTGGTTAGAAAATGGGAATCCTAATTGAGTCCAGTTTCTATAGGTAGTGTTGTTTGCAGACATTGGGTTTGAATTACTATTAAAATGGCTGCTTTTAGGGTCGAATTGTCGTTGAACCCAAAATGGCCACACTTTATTGGGATATTGAACAATAACACGCTGATTATTTATGCCTTGTTCTAGTTGGAATGACTGTTTTTTTTCGAAATCTTTTATATATTTTATAGTTTCTTGTTTCATTTAACCTCTTTTATACCAGGGAACGGGTAATTTTTCCATGTTGTGGCTGTAATTCTTTAAATTATTTTTAAAAAATTACATGCAATTTTTAGTTTAAAAAAGACGATAACATGGGTAAGCACTACGGATAGGAGTATTTATGGACGGTATTAATTTATCAAGAAGAAGAAGTTTATCTATGAGGCCTCAATCTTTAGATGATACATCTAAAGACAAATTAGATTCAATAAAAGACCTTGTTAATAGACAAACTGGAGATAATAGATTTTCCAATAAAGATTTTTCAGATCTTGAATCTAAACTTTGTGACTTTTTAAAACCAGGAACTTCTGTCCCTGACAATAAGACGATGCTTCGGGCCTTAAATACGGAAATCGTTTCTACTATCGAAGACGAACAGGTTAAACGTGATTTTTTAGATGCTGTAATTCGAGTATTTCATCCTAAATTTCAGTCTGGTGAACGAGGTATCAGGTTTCATAACGACTTATTTGTTATTTTTGGTAAGTCTATTCTTCCAGCTAGCACTATTGATTCCAAAGAAGCAAGGTCAGACCAACTTTTAGCAACAGCAACGGGTGATCCGTTTTCTGGACGACGACAAGGTACCAACTTTCAAGAATATTCAAGAGATCTGAGTCGCATTCAAACTGAGAGGGCAGGTATTTTTGTACCGGATGTAGCCAGTGAGAAATTAATTGACCTGAGAGAAGACTTTGCTAATTTAAGAGACAGTAAAAAAGACCATGGAGCTAAAGATTTTGCTCGTTGCAAACAAACCCTTAAAGACACTATTGGAAATATGAACTAACACGATGTTGTTGATGTTCCTTGTAGTATGTACGGAACTGATTTGTCTCATTCATTAGCTATAAAGTTTATAAAAGCACAAAACGCGGCAGGCGATTTACAGACCTGGGCGATTATTGATAATTTTGGAGATAAACAAGGTAGAAGCGCCGTTTCAGGTACTAACGAGTTTAGTTCGGAAGTAATTTGTTTGAGGGACTTAGCAGAAACTGCTGCTGGAGATACAAACTCAAACTTAGATAAACTTGTGGATCAACTGAGTACCATGATGGTTAAAGCTAAAAAATTAGATGAGCACCAATCTAATTTTTATAAGATGATTGATTCACTAAAAGCAGTTGATCAAACAGAAAAACCAAGATTAGCCCTGCTTATTGAAAAAAATACTCATAAAAAAATGACTAGCCCAAACTGTGTAAGAAAAACGCACGCGGCATTAATGACAAGTCATTTTGTGAGATGGTCAGATACATTATGTGAAAACTTTACTGATAATAAAGATATAGTGTTTGACCTTTCAAAACTTCTTAATCGTTTAAATAAGCAAAATCATCAAGACAAACCACTCTATAAATTGGCCTATCAGTATTCAGATACCGATGCAATGTACTTATTAAAGTCTAGAATTGAAGGACGAAAAAACAAGATTGAGACTCAAGTAGGATCTTTAATTTCTAAGTTTAGTAGTCATGATCCTAGCCTAGATTTTTGGGTAGAGATGGAAAATCTTTCTACTGCAGACGGATTTAAGCCTTGGCTGGACATGCTTCGTGATGAGTTGGAACAAGATCAGGTTGTTCCTTCTACTGAAGGGATTCCAAAATTTACTACTAGTACAATTAGACGAGGGCTGGGCCCTTCGGCTACAGCACTTTGTTTGCAAACACGAGCATGTAGGGGTCATTTGGGTCACGTTCATAACGTTGGTGATATGGCTACAAGTGGTAGTGATAATCTCTTTGGGGTATCTGCTGCAGAAAGAGGTTTCTTTGGTCCTGGAATGGGTATAAGCGAGTTAGAACGCCTCCATCGTCCTGAACTGAGCGAGTCAGAACCCTTTAGGTACAGTCCTAGAGGTACCTATGTCTAGTTGCTGGTTAAGTTCTCAATATCTTTATTAATATCTTCTTGAACGATACATTCAATAGAAATTATTCGTCTTTTTTTAATTTCTAGAACTGTAAATGTTAAATTTTCATAAGACACTTCAGTGCCTTTGTTAGGAAACTCTCCTACAAGATTTAGAATAAATCCGCCTAAAGTATCGTAATCGTCATCGTCTTCTGGAAATTTTATGTCTAGGTGCTCAGACAAATCGTCCATATTTATTGAAGCGTCAATTTGGTATTTATTTTGTCCTGTAATTTTAATATGTTTTTCTTCAACATCGTGTTCGTCAATTATCTCTCCCACAATTTCTTCTATAATATCTTCCATTGTAACTAGTCCTGACATGCCACCGTGTTCGTCTACAACTATAGCAATATGAAACTTTGACTCTTTCATGTCTTGTAATAAAGATTCAATGTTTTTTGTTTCAGGCATAAATTTTGCGTCTCTTATAAAGTCTCTAATGCCCGCTGCGCTGCTTCGTTCGACAGCCAAGAGGTCTTTGGCGTATAGCACTCCTTGAATGTTGTCTATTTTCTCTTCGTATACGGGGATCCGTGAATGTCCTTTTTCGATAAATAAGTCTATAGCGTCGTTTATGCTTGAACTGATGTCGATGCAGGTGGTATCGGTTCGAGGAGTCATTACCTCTCTAATAATTTTTTCTGAGACTTTAAATACGCCTTCTATCATGTGTTTTTCTTCAGGGTCTAATATACCTTCTTCTTCGCCCATATTGATAATGGCTTTTACTTCTGCTGCGGTTATAATTTTGCTAACTTCAGAGCTAATGCCTAGAATTTTTGAAATTCCCATAGAAATTAGAGTGAATAGTTTAATAAAGGGATAAAAAAGAATAATTGAAATATGTATGATGGATGCAATTCTCAACGCATATTTTGCTGGGTTTTTAATGGCGATAGTTTTTGGAGTTATTTCGCCAAATGTTAATAAAATAAATGTCATGATTCCAGTTATTATTGCCATATTTGCTGCAAAGTTTGTGAATCCTAATGAATTAAATGTTTCCATTAAAAAAGCAGTAGCCATAGCTGAAGCCCCAATATTAGAAATATTATTTCCTATTAATATCCCTGTAATTAAGTTCCGCGGGTTTTCTAACATTTTCTCAAGTTTTTCAGCACCCTTAACGTTTTCCTCGTTTAAACTACGTAACTTGATTCTATTTACAGCCGTAAATGCTGTTTCTGCACTAGAAAAAAATGCGGATAAAAAAATGAATCCGATAAAAATTATTAATTTTATTATTAAGATGGGTTCCAAAGTAACTCCTTTACAGTGTCCTTAATAGATTCAACACTTTTGGTGTAAAAATTATTAAGCCAATTATAATAGCATTAATACTTGTTAAAAGAACGGCGCCTGCAGCCATGTCTTTTCCTAGCATTGCGTCGCGGTTAATTTCTGAAGTATATAAGTCGATGTTTTTTTCTATTGCTGAGTTGATAATTTCTGTGATGAGTACTAAAAAAATACAGAGAAGTATAAATATAAATTCTGTTTGATTTAGTTTCACAAAGTAAGATAAGGCTAAAACAAGGCTAGAAATGTAAACATGAATTTTCATGTTTCGTTGGCCTTCATAAGCAAATTTAATACCTCTTAATGCATAAAATAAGCTACTTGTTAGCTTTTTACAAAATACAGGTTTGTTTGGTTCTGGTTCCATTTAAACTAATCCTAATAGCCTTTCTTGCTCTTTGTCCATTTCTTTTTTTTCTTCTTCAGAATAATCTTTATAGTCTAGAAGATGCAAAATGCCATGAACGAGTAATAATTTTATTTCATCATTAAGTGAATTTTTAAATTCTTTTGAGTTTTCATCTGCTTTTTCGGGCGATATATAAATATCGCCTATAGGGCTTTGGATACTGCCAAGGTTAAATGTGATTACGTCGGTTAAATAGTCTCTGTCGAGATGTGTTTTGTTGACTGTTTTCATGGTTTTAGTGCTTACAAAGTTTATATCATAAATCCCCTCGTTTATGTCTTTTAAACATAAAATACGCTTAAAAAAAGAGTCAACGTCGAAGTTAAAGGTGTAGGTGGTTTCATTAGAAATAGTAATTTGAATCTTATTCACCTGTTTTTTTAGATGTTTTGGAGTTTTTTTCTTGACTCATTAAGTTTTTAATTTCTTCTTCATAATTGACGCGAGAGTGGTAAACGCCTTTAAACACTTTTAGGAATGTTTGTTTTACTTCTTCAATTTCTTGAAGCGTGAGTGGACAATTAATAAGTTGATTGTCGGCGATGCGGTCTGTAAATATTTTTTCAATTAAGGTTTCAATTTTTGCAGGACTTGGTTTTTGCATGCTTCTTACGGCGGCTTCAACTGAATCTGCAAGCATAATAATACCTGATTCTCTAAAATGTGGTTTTGGTCCTGGGTACCTAAACTCTTCTTTATTATACTCTTCATCTTTAAATTCTTCTGTTTGTTTTGCTTGGGTGTAGAAGTAAGATACTAGCGCTGTTCCATGGTGTTCCATCATTATGTCTTTCAAAACTTGAGGTAGTTTGTATTTTTCAGCTAACTCTACACCGTCTTTAGGATGTGCAGAAATAATCATCTTACTAATTCTAGGCGCTAAATTATTATGTGGGTTTTCTGCAGAAAATTGATTTTCAGTGTAAAAGGTAGGGCGTTTCATTTTTCCAATATCATGGAAGTAGGCTCCAACACGACAAATGACAGGATTTGCATTTATTTCTTCAGCAGCTGCTTCAGCAAGGGTAGCTACCATAATACTATGTTGATAGGTTCCTGGAGTTGTCATCATCAATCGTTTTAATAAAGGGTGATTAAGGTTGCTGAGTTCAAGAAGTGTTTGATTTGTGGTTATTTTAAACAAAGACTCGAAATAGGGGAGTACAGCAAGCGCGATCATTGCTGAAAAGATGCCATTTCCAAAGGCAAGGAGCATATTTGCTCCGTACCAGGTAAAGGTGTGGATTTCTTTAAAAAGGCCTATACAGACTACAAAAAGGACGTTAAATACGCCTATGATGTATCCAGAATAAATTAGTTCGCTTCGTTTATAAGCCTTGAAGGTTGTAAACGCGGCTACTGTAGTACTATAAAATAGGTAGAAAAAGACCATGAAGTCGCCTTTGTAGAGAATGGTGACAAAGATACTTATAATGGTTCCACAAAGAAGGGCTATATTTGGAGTGACTAGTAAGGATACGATCATAGCGGATAATGTGATGGGTATAAGATAGTAGTTTATGAAAACATCAGGCAAGAAATGTGATGACTTCAGAATTAATGCCATTGAACATATCAGTAAGATAACGACATAAATGAGTATAAAATATTTAGTATGCCTGTGAGTTTTTGGACTAAAATAATATAGAAATCTTTCAATTAACAAAAAGTTAAGAAAACAAATAAAAATGATCCCTAAAAATTTTAAAATATTTAATTTTACACCATATATATTAAGCTCTTTTAAAATTTCAATATGTTCTGAAGTGACGGTATCACCTTTATAGATGATAGGTTGCCCTTCTTTGAATGTTGTTTTGTGCTTTATTTTTTTTTCTAATTTGTCATTTATTGCGCGGTTTGTTTTAGGTTCGTCAAAAACAAGGTTAGTTTTTACATGATGGAGGATCGTTTGTCTGATGAAAGCCTTATGTAGTCTAGTTAGATCAAGGTCTTTAAGTTGCTCATTTATTGATTTGCTGAGAGTTTCTTTATTTATTTCTTTAAGACCATTACTTAATATCTTTTCAGTGTGAAGTAAGGTTAGATATTCTAAAGTAATGAGTGCATTGTCTGATTCTTGGTTAATGCTATTTATAGTGGATTTTGGTGCATAAGAAAGTATTTTAAGTTGTTCGGGCGAAGTATTTCCTTTCTTTTTCTGTAAGGTTAGTATGTTAAATACATTGTATAGCTTGTCTTTAATGGTTTGGTTTATTTCTGGGCTAATTGTATAGATCTTTCCGATGTTTTTTATTATTTCGGCTTGTAGGGCATGATTCTTTTCTTTGTCTTGATTGGTTTCAAAGGCAATGTATCTTGGAGAGATAATAGTAGTTTTGGTAACTTCTCCTTGATTGATTGATATATTATCAGGAATGTAAGGTGTAAATAAAAGAACAGCAAGCACAGTAAGTCCTAGTAAGACTAGGATGCTGTTAAGTCCTTTTTTTACTATATCTGGATTAAATGATATTACGCCATTTAACATTATTTAAACGTTTGAACCAAGTAAGCTGTCTTTTTGCAAAATTTCTGGTTTTCCTCTGGATTAATTCTATCATTTCTTTTTCATCATAACCACCATTTAGGGCAGCAATAGTTTCTTTGTATCCTAATGCCTGGAAGGCATAACTGTCTTTAGGATATTTTTCAATTAAAGATCTTACTTCTTCTATTAATCCTTGGTCAATCATTGTTATTACTCTTTGGTTAATTCTTTCATAAATTAAGTCTCTTTCAGCTGTTAATCCTATTATTTCTACGTCATCTCGTATAGTTTTGCTTTGTTTTTTTAAATCTGTAGGTTTTTGTCCATTTTCGATTAAAATTTCTAAATTTCTTAGGACCCTTTTGTGATTGTTGATATGGATAGTGTCTTTGAGTTCGGGGTTTATGTCTGTTAATTCTTTGTACATTATTTCTATGCCTTCATTTTTATATCTTTCTTGAAGCTTAGTTTTGATGTCACTGTTTGTAGACGTCTCATTTGGAAATTGATACTTGTATAGAAAGGCATGAAGGTACATTCCTGTGCCACCACACATAATGATTGGTGTATTCTTTGAGCGTAACTCGTCTACTATTTTTGATGTTCGATGAACAAAATCTACTACATTATAAGAGTCATTGGGATCTAAAATGTCGATAAGATGGTGTGGGATTTCTTCTAAAATGGGTTTAGATACTTTGGCAGTTCCAATGTCCATTCCTTTATACACTTGAAAAGCGTCTGCCGAAATTATCTCTGCATTTTGTTTTCTAGCTAGGGTAATGGCAAGTTCAGATTTTCCAATTGCGGTTGGGCCGATAATAACTGTTATTTTTGACATGTTTATAAACTCAATTCTATGGGTAACTATATAATATAGAACACATTAATAAAAGGAGCTTATTTATGTCTGACAGCAATAAGAATTTAGATTTAGGACAAGATGTTTTTTATATTGATGGTCTTTTTTTCTTAACTCAAAAAGTAATTCAAAAGAATGATGAAACAGTAAAAAAAGCCTTCCAGGACTTATACCAACACGTCAGCATGAACTGAGTGTAATTACTCAGTTCTCCGAGCAGCGGCTTCATGCCAATGCTTATTTTATTACCATAAAACCTCACATTGAACTGAAACTACCGCTCGAATAACTGAATGATTCCATTGAGGGGTTTTTTTACTTTTTATGAACTGTAAAGAGGTTTAGTCTATTTATTAGCACGGAAATTGTGCTGATTGTGTTTACTCTGTTTACTTTTACTTTAT
>QFBU01000051.1 GCA_003265975.1 Candidatus Marinamargulisbacteria bacterium SCGC AAA071-K20 | reverse complement strand
AGTGTCTATCTCTTTCATCTGAAGCAAGAACTCTATTTATTAAACAAGAACTTTCAAAAAGGCCTGACAACCTACGAAGACAGAACTTTATTTTATCAAGTATTAAAAATGCAAACACCACAGAACCCATCCACTTACTTATGTCTCCCTCTATAGCCTTTGATTACAGTAAAATAAATTTGAGAGTTGAAAATGTTCATTATATCTTTCTAGGTTTGAAGCCTTATCACGTGTCTAAACATGCGCATGAAGAAAAATGGAAAAAGTTAAGAACTATCCAAGGCAAACTTAATATGAAAAATAAAGATTTAAAACCATTTTTTGAAAAAGACATGGTTATAATTGATAAATCACAGAACGTAGGCTCCGTTGAAACGTTAAAAAACTATACCCTTATAAATGAAAACGAAAGTGTGTTGATATATGAAAAAAATTAAAATTGTTTCTCAATTGTTTTATCCTGAATTAGTATCTACCGGTCAAAGTATGACCCAACTCGCAGAAGCATTAAAAGAATTAGATTACAGCATTGAAGTTATTTGCGGTCCGCCTACTTTATTAGGAGAAAAGGGTAAGGTTGAACGCGAAATTAATTATGAAGGCATAATTATTCAACGTATTTTTTCTACGAGACTTCCAAAACTTAGCCTTTGGGGAAAACTAATAAATCATATAACTTTCTCTCTCTCTGTATTTTTTAATTTAATAAAGGACCCAAAAGATAGTTTGATTTTAACCATAACCAATCCACCCTTTCTCCCCTTTATTTGTGCACTAGCAAAACTTTTTGGCGGACCCCGGTTTATTGTAAAAATTGCTGATGTGTATCCAGATACTGCAGTAAAATTGGATGTTATTTCACCTAAAGGAATCATTGATTTATTTTGGACCTCTTTAAACAAGCTAGTTTTTAAAAAAGCAGAAGCCTTAATAGTTTTGGGTAGATGTATGGACCATTTAATAAAAGAAAAAGTACACAAAAAATATCAAGATAAAGTCGTTCATATCCCTATTTGGACTGACGACAAATTAATCATGGAAAGAATTACTAGTTTAAACAACTCAGACTCTGACTATGTAAAGCGCTGGCGATTAGAGTCTAAATTTGTAGTCTTATATTCAGGGAACCATGGTCGGTTTCATGACTTAAAAACCATCATGAAGGCCGCGAAGAAATTAAACCAAATTGACCAATCTATTTTATTTTTATTTGTGGGTGAAGGTCACGCCAAAAAAGAGTGTGTTAAGTTTGCAGAAGAAAATATTTTAGAAAATTGTCGATTTGAATCGTATGTTCCCAGATCAGACCAAGCAGACATTCTAAATAGTTGTAATTTAGGCTTAGTTAGCCTTGATGAACGTATGGTGGGAATATCTGTGCCAAGTAAGACATATGCTATAATGGCCGCATCACGACCCGTACTTGCAATCCTTCCAAAAACGTCCGAAATTGCGTTAATGGTTGAAGAAACTAACTGTGGCCGAGTGATAAAAAATGGGGATGTAGACGACCTCTGTTCCCAGATTCAAACGCTTAAAAAAGATAAAGCATTGCAAGAGACTTTAGGAAGAAATGCTCATGACGCGATTAAAAAGAAATATAGTTTAAAAAAAGCCGCAGAAGAATACGATAAATTAATAAGTAGTTTAACCGAGGAGAAGTAACGTGTGGAAACAAAAAAGAGTTCTAGTAACAGGTGCAGGTGGATTTTTAGGATCTCATTTACTTGAACAACTCAAACCTTTAAACCCAGAAGAATTAATAGTAGTAAGGCAAAAAGACTTTGATCTTACAGAGCAAGCTGACGTACGAAAACTTTTTAAAACATATAGTCCGCATTTGGTGTTTCATTTAGCCGGCCATGTGTCTGGTTTGGGCGCTAACAATGACTATCCCGCCGACTTCTTTTATAGGAATATGATGATGATTTCTATGTTGGCAGAAGAAGCTCATAAAGCCGGTGTAAAAAAGATTGTTGCAACAGGCGCAGGGTGCGGATACCCAGAGCAAGCACCTTTACCTCTAAAAGAATCTGATTTTTGGAATGGCTACCCTCAATACGAGAGTGCGCCTTATTCTCTTGCAAAACGAATGTTACATATTCAGTCAGACGCGTATTGGCGACAATATAAATTACCCATAATTGTAGGTCTTCCTGGAAATATTTATGGTCCTTACGATAATTTTGACCTAGAGGCGGCTCATGTTGGCCCCGCATTAGTAAGAAAATTTGTTGAAGCTATGGATACTGGAACCGACTCAATTTCTGTTTGGGGCAGTGGCAAGCCAACGCGTGACTTTGTTTATGCCGGAGATGTTGCTAAAGGATTAATAAAAGCAGCTGAAAAATGTGAAGAACCTTTGCTTGTAAATTTGTCGAGTGGAAAAGAAACATCAATTGTAGACTTAGTTAACTTACTCAAAGATATTTCGGGATACAAAGGTGAAATCACTTGGGATAGTTCTAAGGTAGAAGGCCAGTCGCGGCGGGTGTTTGACGTTAGTGTTGCAAGAGATAAGTTAGGATTTACGGCTGAAACTAGCGTAAAAGAGGGGTTTGAAAAGACATATCAGTGGTATAAAGAAAATAAAGAATCGGCTCGAAATAATTTTGAGTTTTATTCAAAAGGATAAATGACAATGAAAATGAAAGTGTTTAGACCTCAATGTAACTTAAATACTATTAAAGACGGTCGTGGCGCTATTTACTCCTACGTCCCAGATCAACCTATTCTTGAATGGACTCACCAATATATTAAGGCCGGAAAAATTAGAGGGAATCATTGTCATCCTGAATTTGATGAATACATTATGATTGTAGATGGACACGGGGTTGAAGTAGAAAAAGACATTGAAACGGGTGAAGAACATTTTTTACCGATGTCAGAAGGCACTTGTATTTATATTCCAAGAGGAACCTATCATATCTTTATGGCAGTAACTGCTTGTAAGTCTGTGTCTTTTTTAACTAAACCCTGGGATGATTGTAAAGAACCTATCGTTCACGAAAATTTAGGATACGGCGAAGGTGATTTTGGAGATCCAAACAGCGACTTTAACAACTCTCAAAATGTAAATCATAAATCTGATGGCTAAACACAAGGTTGGCCTTATTGCATGTTCTAGTATTTTAGACCGTCGGTTTCTACCCGCTCTAAACGAAAGCTCTCAAGCAGAGGCTTTTATAATTGGAAGCAGAGACACAGAAAAAGCCCAAGCCTACGCTAAAGAAAAAAACATCCCACATTACGGAACTTATGACGATGTATTTACTCATCCTGAAGTGGATTGGGTTTATATTTCAACTCCTCCAAGTCAACACGAAGAACAAATCATAAAAGCTGCTGAAAATGGCAAACATATATTATGTGAAAAACCGGCAGTGATGTCATTAGAGTCGGCCCAAAAAGTACAAGCTGTATGTAAGGCTAATAACGTTAAATTTTATGAAGGCTATGTGTATAAGTTTCATACTCAACATTCGTTTGTTATAGATCAGTTAAAAAAATTAGGTAAACCGTTTTTAATGAGAGCTCAGTTTACTGTTCCTAGACCTAAAGAAGGTAATATTAGATTTGATCCGGCCCTTGGTGGAGGAGTGTTTTTTGACTCTCTAGGCTATACAGTAAATAGCATGATGATGCTTCTTGAAGGGATGCCCGAAAGTGTTAGCGCTGTTGGTATAAAAGACGAAAATTATGACGTTGAACAAGCTATTTCATTAACGTTAAATTACAAGGGAGGGCCTGTCGTTCATGCTTTTGCAGGATATGGAATTCACTATAGATCTCATTACGAAGTGTGTTGCCAAAAGGGGAGAGTGGGCCCTAAAAGAGCCTATGCTATGAATGCTGATACGGTAGCAGAAATTGACATAGATACAGACACGGGGCATACCGTAAAAAAACTAGAACCAGCACATCAATTTTTATTAATGATTGACGCCTTTTCAGAGTTTGTTAATTCAGGACAGGAAACGGATATCATTAACTCTGAAGAATTTATTAATCAGCACAAAATTATGAATGCTGCGTATGAGTCTTTAAGAAATAACAGTAAAATAGTGGCTATATTATAGTTTTGAACTACCAAAAAAAAGTAATTGCTAAAAAGTAGAGCGTTCTTACTTAAGTAAATTCCTTAAGTAGGGTCTGGGCGCTTTCATAACTTTCAGGTATTCCAATATCTATAAATAAACACTCTCCAGCTTTATAGGCCATTAGATTTAAATTATTAATATTTTTTGCGATAAAGTCACTTTCAAATGAAAACTTTTTTAAGTTAAATTTAGAAAATACAGAAGTACGTAATACATAGCAACCTGTATTAATAAGCCCAGGTTTACTGACCGGATCTTTTTCTTTAAATCCTATAACTTTATTCGTAGCGGTAATGTCCACAGCACCATATCTACTTGCATCGTTTACCTTAGTAAGACAAAAAGTGAGATCAGCCTTATTACTAGTATGTAACATTTCAAGACAATTTAAATGACAATCTAAAAAAGTATCACCATTAACTACTATTACGTTTTCAGAACTTACCAATGACAATGCATTTACAATGGCTCCACCAGTGCCTAGTGGCGTGTCTTCTTTTGACAAAACAACATCAAGCTCGGGGACTGTTTTAATAAAGGAGTCATAAGCATCGTGCATATATCCGGTACACAAAATAAACCGTTTATAACCTTGTTGGCTGTACTTATTAAGTAATATTTTTAAAAAAGGGGTGTTGTTGATTAAGGCTAAAGATTTTGGAACATCACTGACTACCGACTGAAGGCGAGTACCTAACCCACCACATAGAATGAGTATATCAGTTGGGGCTTTTGCAGTAGTCATTACATATTGCCGTAAGGATTTCTTGGCATGGCCTTGAACGCTTTATAAAGACCCACTATTCCATCTTTTAAACTCACATCTGGCTTGTAACCAGTGGCCTCAATTTTGTCATTACTCACTATATAATTTCGTTTATCAGGATCCTCAGAAATTTCAGAACAAATAATTTCAAAATCTCCCACAACCGATTTAATGACTTCACATAGTTCAAACTTAGACAGGTTAGCGTCACTCAGTCCCACATTGTAGGCTTGGTTATTCATAGCTTCGTAATTATCTAAGGTATGTATAAAGGCCTTAGCTGCGTCTTTTACGTGTAAATAGTTGCGTTTAAAGTGTGACTCAAATAATACGACTGAACGGTCGTGAGTGGCTCTATAAGTAAAGTCATTTACTAGTAAGTCTAATCTTAGTCTTGGGCTTACACCAAAGACTGTTGCAAAACGAAAGGAGACACCATTACCGGAATCTAAAATTCTGTCCTCAAGGTCAACTTTTAATCGTCCATAAATAGAAATAGGGTTTAGGGGGCTTTCTTCAGTGTGATACATTCCAGACTCACCAATTCCATATCCACTATTAGTGTTTGGAAAAACAATTTTCTGGTTTTTACTGGTGTTTTGTACTATAAAGTTAGCGGCGTCAAAGTTAATAGTTTGTGCGCCTACCGGATCTTGTTTACAAAGAGGTGCGCCTACCAAACAGGCTAAAGGTAAAATGGCGTCTGCTGTTTTAAGCTGTTCCTTAATTAATGTTTCGTCTCTACAATCGCCTTTAATAAATGTTAAGTTTGGGTTGTCTAAATGATGGAGGAGTGTCGTTTGGTTGTAAAATAAATTGTCGACAACTGTAACGGTGTGTCCTTTGTCTAAAAGTAATGGAACTAGTACCGACCCTATATATCCCGAACCACCTGTAATTAGTATATGCATACGTTTATTCTAGACCGTCACATTCAACCAATCAAGTACAAGCTATAGGACCTCTTCTAAAATAGTAATTCTAAGACCTCTATACTTTGGTTTTTATAGATAGACTTAGAGTTAGTTTTTAAGAATGATGTAGGGCGGTCATTTTTTTCTAAAACAATATGAGTGATGCCATGTTTCTTTAAAAAGGTAATAGCAAGTTCTCTAGGCATTAATTCAAACTGATCTGTTGAAACACTTAGCAAGGGGTCAATAAAAGTCTTTAAAATATCAGGGAATAAAGTAAATGTATCATAAATGCCATGAGCTGAGACAATAGATTGAACAGCGCTAGAGTTTAAATGTGGATACGTTTGGACCAAAATTAATGGCCTTAAAGAACCTAAATAATGACGGAAATCTCTGTTTGAAAGATCATTTTTTAATACATAAGAATTAAAAAAATGCATTGTATTTAACAAACGATCATTGAATAAGTCGGGAGGTGTACTTATGAGCTCAATCCACCCCCAATTATACTCCAATAAAAATTGTCTTTTGGATAGCGCTGATCGTAAATGAAGTTCAGTTTTTGGACTCTTATTATTGTAATGGTAATGAGGGCTATACATTATTACGGCACTTTTAGAGGTTAATGTTTCAATCGCTGTATAGGCGTCTATAATGTCTTTCTTAAATAAATGTTTTTGTTTAAGGGTGGATGCATTCTTAGAAAGCCCCCCCATATTAAGCTGGATATAGTTACTTAAAGGAGTCATTGCAAGCATTTGAACTACAGGGCGATAAAATACGTATGAAGAAGCCCAGATACAAGTGGCAATACATAAGGAGAAAATAAATTTTGAAACTCCCTGGAATTTACTTAAAGCGTCTTTTGAAAAGTAATTTAACGACATTAGAATAAAGGGGACACTTCCTAAAAAGAAATAGTAATGATCGCCCACCATTATTTCTGTAATAAATAAGGACCCAAAAACGCCAGACAATGCAAAACAAAGCCCCCACTTTACACCATTGTTATTTGTTTTCTTGAAAAAAATAGGAACCAACAAACATAACATAATAAACAGTGTAGCTATATATTGTGTAGAGTCTCTTAAAAAGTTGAATTGTATATTGAAAGGAAACACTAAGTAATTTGTCATTTGGTTCATGTCTGGTAAAAGGGGCTTGAAAAGGACAATCTGAAAAAAGAAAAGAAGAGCCGCTAAAGAAAAATACTTTAAAGACTCTAGTTTTGATTGAGAAAAGAAATATCGAATTGAAAATAGTATGAGTGCTCCTGGGAGAATGAAAAAGTAAGGAATTTTAGTAAAAAGTAATGTGACTGCACATAATACAAACAAAACATATTGTTTCTGAGCTAGAAATGTAAAAGCGAAAAGTAAAAATACACATCCCAAAAAATGGTGAGTTCTAGGTATGTTTTGAATATTAAGCGAAAAGAAAGTATGTGGTAAAAACGAATTGAAATCAGGGGCACTTATAAGCACTGGTAAGAAAAATAAAAAGAGATATGAGACTCTCAATTTAGGAAATGTAGTAAAAAAGAGTTCAAAAGACAATATTAATACACAATATAAAAATGCAGGGGTAATAAAATATATTGACTCTAATAAAGTAACAAAAAAAGCACTCGAAAAGAAACTTGCTAGATTAATAGTTAAAAAGTGATAACCAAGAAAGGGAGCTCCCATAGAACTTAACGTTAATGGATTAAGGGGGCCATATAAAGCATAGGCATTAGCAATGCTTTGAGCAGCAATTGCATGATAAATTTCTGATGGATAAAAACCTAGCGACGTTGATGTCCCCATGAATAATATAGGCACTAGGCCACCTAATATAACAAATTTATTTAAAAGAGATATCTTATTTAAATACTGTCGAGTGTTACTTAAAAACTGTGTAAATTCAGTCTTTTTTTTTAGGATTGTAATTATAATAAATACTAGGGCAATACATAAAATAAGGGCAGTTATAGACGAAGGTAGCCAAGACAGAGCCAGAAGAAAAAGTATAGAAAAAAACAATGAAACAAGTCGGTTTTTAAACAAGGAATAAATTGAAAATAAAAGTAAATAGAAAAAAGAAAGTAAACTTAAAAAGGAAAATAGGACTGAGAACCCTTTAAAGAAAATAATTGCCAAAGTTAAGAGGCAGCAAAGCGTATATAAAAATACAGAGAACATGTTTGGGATGGTATCATATTTTTGTTTGGAAAAGAAACTAGATATGTTGTACCTTAACACTATGAATTTCAATTCTAATAAATTAGACAAAGCAACGGTAACCATTACAGGTGGCTGTGGGTTCATAGGCTCATTTTTAGTTAAGTTTTTAGTGAGTACTGCTGTAAAAAAAATCATTGTTATTGACCATTTAAAATATGGGTCAAAAAACAGACTCCCCGACGATAAACGAATAGAGGTACATAAACTTGATCTTGCTGAAGTAAATGAAGTAGCTCTAGAAAAGGTGATGAAGGGAACTCACTTTCTATTTCATTTAGCGGCAGAAAAACACAATCAGTCTTTTGACACACCTGCTGATGTATTTGAAGCAAATATTGCTGGGTTTTATAGATTGATGAACGCAGCAAAATCTATTGGAGTTAAAAAAGTAGTATTTTCGTCTTCTTTATATGTTTATGGAGCTACCACTAAGGACCAGTTTTCTGAATCAGATATTCCAAGACCACACACATTATATGGGCTTTCAAAACATTTTGGAGAAGAATTACTTCATTACAATTTTAAACAATTTGGTATTGATTATGTCGCCATTCGGTATTTTTTTGTATATGGCCCCGAGCAATACAACGGAACGGGTTATAAGTCGGTTATTGTTAAAAACTTTGAGCGGCTATGTAATGGGCTAGCACCTATAATTAAAGGCGATGGTAAACAGAGCTTGGACTATATATATATAGACGATATCGCAACATTTACAATAAAGGCAATGACTAGTACTGCGACAGACATTACACTAAACTTTGGAAGCGAAAAAGCGTATACCATAAATGAACTTACTAAAAAAATGATCGCTATAGCTGGCAGTAATTTAGACCCCGTCTATGAAGAAAAAGACATTACGCATAACACTAAAAGAGTTTGTTCTGCAGTACTTGCAAAAGAGCAATTAGGATTTGAAGAAACAGTAGGAATAGATGAGGGTTTAAAACGAACATACAACTGGGTTAAGCACAATAAATGAGAATTGAACTGTCT
>QFBU01000050.1 GCA_003265975.1 Candidatus Marinamargulisbacteria bacterium SCGC AAA071-K20 | reverse complement strand
AATATTTCTTACATCTTTGAAATGCAATATCCAGGAATTGTTATGCAGGCCGTTGGATTAACTTTTGGAACTTTATTTGGACTGTTGGGCGCTTATAAATCGGGAATTATTAAAGTAACCGAAAACTTTAAATTAGGACTTGCTGCAGCGACAGGGGGTATTTTTGTATTTTATTTAGTCGCCATGGTTTTAGGGATGTTTGGGTTTCATATGAACGCAGTATTTGGAAACGGCTTAATGGGAATTGGATTTAGCCTAATTGTTGTAACCATAGCCGCATTAAACTTAGTAATGGACTTCGATTTTATAGAAAAGGGTGCTGAAATGGGTGCTCCCAAATATATGGAATGGTACGCTGCGTTTGGGCTGATGGTTACTTTGATTTGGTTGTATTTAGAGATTTTGAGATTACTTGTAAAGCTACAGAGCAGAAGAGACTAAATTAAAGGCAAGTAAATAAAACACAGGAGTCATGCCTATGAAGTGTATAGGGTCCTCCAAACTTAAAATCACAAAATTTATCTCCTAAGGTATGAATAAGTGCAGGCAGCATGTCTTCAAGCACGTTATTTAAACAGTTGGGCGTTCAATTAAAATATAGTCGATGTGTTCTGTCGCTTACCTTGAGTTGCTTATTTACAACATGAAGTCACTATTTCATAATTTGATTCTTTAAATATTGAAGATTGAGTTAGTAGTGAAAACTTTTCTGGATCTAACTCAGGCTATAAACCTTACTTACACTAGGAGTTTTTTTTCTTAATGGACCTAAAGAAAAAAGACGTAGGACTTAGTTTATAAATAGGATTTTATAGTTGAAAGAAAAGGCTTAGGAAGTGGGGTAGGTGTCCATTCTTTTTCATTAACACAAGCCAATTTTACTATACCACTGGCTTTTAATGTATTCTTAGCTTTGAAAAGGCTTAATATTTCAAAACTGGCACCTGAAATGGATTTAAAAGAAACCTCAACGTCAAACTTATCTGAAAATACCATTGGTGATTTAAAGTCTAGTTGAACTGATTTAGGAATAAATCCAATACCTTGCTTTTGAAACTCGGTATATGGGCACCCTAAGTGTTCTAAAAGGTCAATTCGAGCAGCTTCCATCCAGTAGACATAGCGTCCGTGATAAACAATACCAGCGGCGTCTGTGTCTCCAAAATAGACTTTATTTTTCCAAGTGAATATTTTTGACATTTAAAAAGTATATCATGTCGTTTTTTTAATCTGGAAGCGCGATTATTATGGGGTAGATTATATCTGAAAGGAGTTTGTCAATTTTGTCAGGATAGTCAGTTGACATTAGAGATTTTTCAAGAAAAATTTGACTGTCCGTACTATTAAGAAACTCATGAAGTACATCACCCGTAAGGAACGTTGAGTATTCAGATCCAATTTCTGCACAAGTAACCTTAACATAATCTCTAACGTCATTTACCAGTTTCCCAACCAAGTTAATTGTTTCTGCAATAGAAAACGTTCTTTTGTGTTCATCAAGCCCCATATTGATTCTATATAGCAAGCCGTCTTCTCTTGGAATTGTTGACCCTGTAGCATACATAAACCCGAAACTAGGCCGCTGCATAAACAGTTTTTGAGTAGAAATTGCTCTAGTTATGAAATTACATACATTGAACGCTTGCTGTTTATTTAGCTCAGCAGAGAATTTGATATCAATAAAAGGGAGCTCATAGTCAGATGTTGTTGATATTTGGATAAGATTTTCAGTATCAGGTTTATATAGAACACCGGCGTCTAACGCACGATGAGTATCCATAGTATTAGAGACAGAAAGTTTACGATAATCTCCTAAAGTTGTTGAGCTACACTTATTAAAATGAAGTAAGCCTTGTAAAGACTGTCGATGTAATTGAGACTCTGGTTTTGATAAACACTCTAGGGCTCTACTAAATGTATCGTCTTCACAATACACAGACATTACCCCTCCATTGTAGTTGTCTAAGCCCATAAAATCATATTTCTGAGCACTTCTTAACAATACAATCGCTAAAGTACCGGACTCAATTTCATCTGAAAACGTGCTTAAAATTGTTTTCAAGTCTTCGGAGTCTGTCATATCTAGAGTTGTATCTAGGATTAGTGTAAATGGGGTTTCTATACAATCTTCACTCATCAGACGTCTGACCTGTCCTATAATTAATTCTTTGTTATAAGTGTGTGCTGTTGCAGAAATATTGTGATGAACCTCTGCAACAAAAACATTTAATTTTTTACCTTTTGATTTCAGGTCTGCAATATATTTGTCCACACCATCCGGTTCGTCACCTGCCATTACATACTCACTTTCTATGAGTGCTACATTTTCGTAATAGGAGTTCTTCAAAATACCTACTGTAAGGTCTCTCCCTGCTTGTACCTCAAGCGCGTTAAGCATTTGCGACAAGCAATTCATTCCTGAGTTTTTTGCAAAATAATGAGGACTCAATCTGTCCCTACCCAGTCACTTACTATTTCAAATTCTTCAAATGGAGATATGGTGTTTCCGGTATGGTACATTAGATTCCCTACGTACATAACGTGTTTATCAGGAGGGTTTTCGGTACGCACCCCTGATGCATTTATTACAGTCTGTCCATCAATTTCAAATGTATTTACAATAATAATATTTGATAGCAATATTGCAATTACTTTTTCACAATCAGACACATTTTCAATAGTTCCACTCATTTCTGCAATGCAACTATTTAATTCAGAACGAAGCGGTATCATTAATGCATGCATTTGACCTAATTTAAGTCCAGAATCAGAATTTATTTTTAAAAAAGAGCTAGCGTCTACAGATAATGGCCCAAGATTTTCACCTGCACTTACCTTGTCCAAATAGTCTCTCATGGAAGTAGTAATATCAGATCTTGAACTAAACGATGTATAGACACTCGATGATTTAATTGAACTCATAATATCTGGTGAGAACACAAGCCTAGTTTGCCCCCTTAAACCCGTAATCTGATTCAACATCCTACTTAATAAACGTGAAGAAGAATTATTTGCAGTGCTTGGGGCACGTCCATATCCAAATTTATTTTGAAATGGAGATTTATCCAAAATAGAGGCATCTTTAAAGTTATACGAACTAAACTTATACGAAAACCCTAAAATATGAGACGTTAATACCGACTTTGCTGACTCTTCACATTTAGGTAAAAAAGAAACCATCAAGTCTCTGTTCATGCGCCAATTCTTAAGAGCGCCATCAGAACCTAGCAGTATAACTCCACTCATAAATTCATCAAAGGACCCGTAACGAACACCTTCAGTATGATCAGAAACACTATCAATCTTATTTAAATACTTTATGGTTGAAACATGGAGCCCCGATTTAAAGTCAGCATACCCTGTGCTTAACGCATCTAAATCTACTCCACCTTCGCTTTTAATAGGTGTGTAGCCAGTACTAAGCGTATCTAGCCTCCCAAGAACACCTTCCTCAGGCTCTTCAAAATCGTAAAAAACTTTTTCAGAAATAAGATCCACATCAACGTCAGCTAAATGCATTTCACCCTCAGCAAGAGAAAGATCAGCCCCCATCTCACTATCAGCCATTCTAATCATAGCAATTAAGTCTTCTAAACCAACGCAAAATCTATCAACAGTGGGATGAGGTTTAAATCCTATAGGGTGTATAGGATAAAAATGTCTAACTTGAGTATGCAAGTCACTTTTAGGAAATCTTGCTAAATCATCTCCTCGACTCGAGCTTACGCCACCCATTGCCATTAAACTTTACCGGTCCCTTTTACAATTTCTTGAACAATACATTTACTATCTGATATATCTTTTAAAATCTCTGAAAGATTATTCACAAATGACGACAGCGACTGCTTTGTAGAGTCAATATTAGAGGTTTTTATAGAGGAAGAGGCTACTGTAAAGTCTATATATTTATTTCGTTTGTCTCTTTCGGGAAAAAAACGCATAAGATTTGGAAGTACTAACAAGTCGTATCGTTTATGTTTTGAGGAATATCCTTTTTTTAATGATACCGTTACGCCTAAACAATTAGGTGACTTGAAAAATATTTTATAAAGTTCAGTTAAATTCCCCATATTGTACTTAGAAATACCAGTTTTTGAGGTTTTTTAAACATTTGGCCCCTTAGAAAGATGCCCAGTTTGCATGTTATAATTACAAGATGCTCATTTACTACTTAAAAGCGCTTCATCTTATTTTTATTGTCTCTTGGTTTTCTGGGCTCTTTTTTATTGGGCGTCTGTATGTTTATCATCAACAGGCCCTAGAAAAAGGGGAGGGTGGAAATAACTACCTCATAGACCTTTTTAAATCTGGTGAAAAACGCACCATGTACATTATCATTTTACCCTCAACAATCATCACCTTAGCGCTTGGCAGTACCTTGATGTATTACACAGGTGCCTATCGCTTAGGGTGGTTTCATTTTAAGCTCTTATTAATTATAGCTTTTCTTTTTTATAATCATCTCTACGGTCGGATCAGAAAAAAGTTATCCATAGGCGAAAACAAAATTTCGTCGTTCAAGCTTAGGCTAATGAATGAGGTTCCGTTTTTCTTTTTAGTAGGAATAGTATTCACTGTTTATCTTAAAGATCTCTTCAGTGGTATTTGGGCTCTACTGGTATTGTTTCTCGTAGTCATCAGTGCAACTTTGATGATTAAGCTATTAAGAAAAAAAGAAAAATAAACGCAATAAGGAGATAATTATGATTCAGGAAATAGGGTTAGCTGTTCTAGGAATTTTAGTATTAGTCTTTTTCCACGACATATTACAAAAAAAACACGTCATTCTTCACAATTTTCCAATAGTAGGACATCTTCGATACTTATTAGAAAAAATTGGCCCTGAACTAAGGCAATACTGGGTAGCTACCGACAAAGAAGAGCGCCCATTTAACCGGTCTGAAAGAGCTTGGATATACGCCACATCAAAAGGACAAAACAGTTCATTTGGATTTGGAACCACTGAAGAAATTCAGTCTACAGGATACCCCATAATTAAACAGTCAACATTTCCGTTTACTCCAAAAAAAGACTCAGATAATAGTAAGATAGTTTGCGCTAAGATTATTGGCAGCCACCATAAACGTAACTTTCCATACCAACCTAAATCAGTCATAAATATTTCGGCCATGTCGTTTGGGTCATTAGGTCATAAAGCTGTTTCTGCTTTAAATAAAGGGGCCAAGTTAGCCAACTCATTTCATAACACTGGAGAGGGGTCTATTAGTAGTTATCACGATTCTGGAGCCGACTTAGTTTGGCAAATTGGAACAGGATATTTTGGCTGTAGAAATAAAGACGGCTCATTTTCTATAGATAAGATGATGGAGAAAATCAAAAAACATCCTCAAGTTAAAATGATAGAAATCAAACTATCTCAAGGCGCCAAACCTGCAAAAGGAGGGATACTTCCTGGACAAAAGGTAACAAAAGAAATTGCAAATATACGAGGAATTGAAATTGGAAAAACGTGTTATTCGCCAAACAAACATTCTGCGTTTAATGATGTTAAAGGGCTCATTGACTTCGTAGAACTCATCGCAAATAAAACAGGACGACCGGTAGGCATTAAGAGTGCGGTTGGCGACCTTGGCTTTTGGGAAGAATTAGCCACTTTAATGATGAAACAAAAACAAGGACCCGACTTTATAACTATCGACGGTGGAGAAGGGGGGACTGGTGCCGCCCCACTTTCTTTTTCAGACCATGTTTCACTTCCATTCAAACTAGGGTTCACTAGAGTTTACAAGATTTTTAAAACTCAAAAACTAGCCTCTAAAGTGACATGGATAGGGAGTGCTAAACTTGGGTTTCCAGACCGAGCTGTAGTAGCTTTTGCAATGGGGTGCGATTTAATTAATATAGCAAGAGAAGCAATGATTTCTATTGGATGTATTCAAGCACAAAAATGTCATGAAGGGTCGTGCCCTGCAGGAATAGCAACACAAAGTAAATGGCTACAGGACGGGGTAGACGTAAACAGTAAAGCAGCTCGTTGTCATGCCTATTTAAAAGGGTTTTCTAAAGAAGTACTTGAGCTAACTCACGCGTGCGGTCACGAACACCCATGTGAACTAAACGCTGACGATATTGAGTTTTCTACAGGGATAAATCAATTCACTCCCTTAGACAAGGTTCTTGGTTATAGAAAAGAGCCGGTTAAATTAGCTTAATTTTCTTCGGGAAACAGGCTAATATTTCAAACTCATCAGACTCTATTGCCTCGTTTATATCGTCAGGGAAATTTACATCCCACGTATCCTAATCATGTGTACAATGATTCTAAAACGACCTTATTCGCTTTAGGAAAAGGGTATTTACTAAGGTCATTAAGCGAAACCCATTTCAGCTCCGTAGCCGATTTAGGAATTTCTTTTCCAGAAACATAGTCACACAAAAATGGATGTAGCGTAATTTTGAAATGGCTGTACGCATGCTTCACTGACGTAAGCGGATTTAATATCTCAATCTGAAGTCCGGTTTCCTCTTTAACTTCTCTTAAACAAGTCTCTTCCAAGCTCTCTTTTGATTCTTGTTTTCCACCTGGGAATTCCCAGAGCCCACCAAGCATTTGCTTCTCGTCTCGTTTTCCAATCAATATTTTTCCGTCTTTTTGAATAACAGCCACCGCGATATTGTAGTGGGGGACAGGTTTCAACTTTGACTTAACCGGTAAGTCTTCTGTTTTCTTACTGTTAAAGGCAAAACAGTCTTTCGAAAGAGGGCACTGTTCACAAAGAGGGGATTTAGGCTTACAGATTAATGCGCCACATTCCATTATCGCTTGGTTAAAATCTGAAGGATTGTCTTCTGCGACGTAGGGTTTTAATTTATTGAAAAACACATCTCGAACCTTCGTGTTTCTTATGTCGTCAAATACTCCCCAAAAACGGGTAAATACTCTGAGCACATTTCCATCAACAACCGGCACCGCATTTCCAAAAGCAATACTTGTAATAGCTGCTGCGCAATAAGGTCCAATTCCTGGTAATTTTTGAAGGTCGTCGTAAGTACTGGGTAGCTTGCCATTAAAGTCTTGCACGACCATTTTAGCGGCCTTTTGTAGGTTCCTAGCTCTACTATAATAGCCTAGACCCTCCCAGGCTTTTAACACAACTTGTTCGTCTGCGTCTGCTAGGTCGTATACTGTTGGAAATTTTTCTATAAATCGATTGAAATAGGGGATCACTGTAGCAACTTGGGTTTGTTGGAGCATAATCTCACTGACCAAAGTAAAGTAAGGACTTGGATTGTCTCGCCAAGGCATCTCACGTTTTTCTTTTTGGTACCAGCTTAATAGCTTAATAAGCCAAGTTGTTTTTGCCAAACTAGCTAACTTTTAAAAGAGTTTTTAGTTCGCCGTTTTCGTATAGTTCAGAGATAATATCGCATCCACCTACAAATTCTCCGTCAATATATAGTTGAGGAAGTGTTGGCCAGTCTGAAAAGTCTTTGATAGTTGAACGTAAAATTTCGTCTTGCAAAATATCTCTAGTTTCAAAGTCTACACCTAGATTTAAAAGGATCTGCACAACTTGTGCAGAAAAACCACACATCGGAGCCATTTTATTACCCTTCATATAAAGCACAACTCTGTTACTTTGAATGTCTTTTTTTATTTCTTCTTTTTTTTGATCTGTAGCTTCTTGTGTGATTTCTTGTTCCATTTTATTGCTCCTAAGGTGTAATTATTTTATAGTATAACTCGATTTTTCAGTTTTCCACTTTTCTGGTGTAAATGTTTTTAGTGCCAGAGCATGAACGTCAGTTGAAAAACGTTCTTTTAATGCTTTCATTACTACCTGATGCTGTTTAACCAGCATCAATCCTGTAAATGTCTCACTAATAACAATCGCTTGAAAATGTTCGCCATCATTATTAGGGTCGTCCACATGCACTTCTGCGTCAGGAATTGCCTCTACTATAGTAGCTTTTATGCTTTCTGTTTTCATTGTATTTTATCCTTATTAATTTCAAACCATTTAACAATATCTGCCGACTCATACATCGGTTCACCATCAATTACTAAACAAGGGACTTGCGTTTTGCCACCAATATCCATTAATTCTTGCCTTGCACTAGGATCTACAAGAATATCTTTTTCACGAATCTGTATAGCGTCTTCTAATAGATGACGTCTAACTCGGACGCAATACGGACAGCTAGCAAAGTGGTATAAAGTTAAATCTTCTTTATTTATCATCACTTTTTCCTTAATATTTATTTGCTCTACTATATCAAGGGGAAATAGTTTGAGTAAAGAGAGCCACTGTTTTGCCTAAATCAAAAATGTATTGAAAGTGTTTTATTATGTTTACTAAATTTAAGGTAATTCCTCAAAGAATCCCTACGCATATAAGCTTTATTACTGAGTTAATAAGAGACAGGTGTACCATAATAAAAAATAGGCGGCTATTGTTAAGCGGCAAAAAAAACATCATTCCATTTCAACTGAATTTTTAGGCTTAAGTTAGATTTTAATAGCGTTCTTACTCGTCACAGTAAAGTTCAATTTGGTCAGGCTTAACGGCTTTTTCTATTTTGACCATCATATCCCTTAATGTCTTTGAATTTAAAGAAAGTAACCTGATTTTATCTATCTGAGCAGGATATTCTTTTTGATCTTTTATTAGTTCTTGAAAATTCTTAAAAAGAGCAGCATCAGTAGAAACTTTTAATATGTAATTCCTCATGATTATAAAGAATTCTAAATTATCACTAACAAAGTTTAAATCCCCTATATCTCCTATATTAAAAGGCAAAGACTCTTTTTTATAATACTTGTTTGTAAGAAACTCTTTAAATACTGGGTCTGACATTAATTTTAGAAAACTAATAGGGTCAGGTAAAGTTTTCAAGAAATGGACAAAGGTTTTTGTTTCTTCATCGGTGTTAGTCCTCGTTATATCGATAATTATATTTGTTTTTTGAACCTCTAGTTTTATAAAGTCTAATTCTTCTTGGTTTATTATTTTAGTTGGACGAAAGAAGTCTTTTAAAAGGGGCCAGACAGTTCCTGGTAAAGCATAATAATTTGTTATTTCCTCACCTTTATTAAGAAGCTTGAAATTGGTTTTATAGCTTGTATAAAGTCAGTTCTATCGAGATCCCCTGATAGTAGCAAGTCAAGTGAGTAAAAATGATTAGTTCTACTGGGTGCATCAGGATGCATACTTGTTGAACGTGGATGTGGGCTCCGCATATCATGTGAGAGAAGAAAATTAACCTCCATGACACGTTGTTTGTATCGATCTTCGCTCGTTTGTTTTTGCGTTTTATATGCTCCTAATTCAAAAGTTGCCATAATTGCAGAAGGGAGTGGGTTTTTTTCTCCTCTTCTTATCATTCCTGGACTAGGTTTATTACCTACAAAAAAGGTAACCCCTCTATTTGTGGGAGTTGAAGGCCTCGAATTGC
>QFBU01000005.1 GCA_003265975.1 Candidatus Marinamargulisbacteria bacterium SCGC AAA071-K20 | reverse complement strand
CTAAAAAAAGAAACACCAGACTATATTGCTACAAGTATTGACGAACTAAAACGAATACTTAAATCTCTGATATAATAGCAAACTATGCAATACAGAAATTACAATAATTCATCAAATTACTTTTGGCTTGGGCTAATAATATTTAGTCTTTTTGGCGGCTTTAAAACAGTTCTATTACTCATTCCAATTGTGTTTGTATTTTTACCTGTACTCCTAATTGGTTTTGTATTTATTCAAATTATTAGAGCTATTGCAAAAAACTCGTCAATCAACTCAGGGTTACAAGGTGCTAGTGTCGACAGAACTAAGTTCGTTGAATTGTTTACCAGGCTCTTGATACACCTCGCTAAAGCCGATGGTAAAGTAGATCAAAGTGAAATTACGGCGATAAAAAGTTTTTTTCATGTCCAGTTAAGGTTTGGGCAAGCACAGTTAAAATGGATAGACGACATCATCATAGCGGCTCAAAATCATAGTTACTCCATAGACGAACTATTAAAAGAATGTAAAGAAAACTTCGACCATTCTACACATCTTCTCCTCCTCGAATTACTCTACCATGTTGCAAACGCTGATGGTCATATTTCTAGTTCAGAAGTGAAAGTAATTGAAAAAATTATTAAGACATTAGGAATCTCCGATTTTGAACATAAACAAGTTAAATCTAAATACAACATGTCAAACTCCGACGAGGACTATTACTTGATCCTCGGTCTAGAGAAAAGTGCAAGTCAGGACGAGATTCGAAAAGCCTATAAAGCAGCGGCTAAAAAGTTTCATCCTGACACTGTTCAACATTTAGGTGAAGACTTTAAGTCTGTAGCAGAAGAGAAATTTAAAGGCATCACCAAAGCATACAACTACCTAAAAAAATAATGGTTACGGTAGAAGAATTAAAAAACAGTGTCTCAAGAAATGATGTAGAAGGTTTTTTAAGAACATTTCTGCTCTTAATTTTACAAGGCACAACACTAAGCTTACCCAAAAGTAGACTAAAAGATGATTTGTTAATTGAATGGAAAGACTGTATTCCTAAAAATGCTCAGTTCTATACCGATGATTTTATTGCTCAATTAAGTTCTTTATGGATTGAGGTACTTACCGAACAAGGGGGTAAACCGTCCGATAGATTTTTAGAAGAGCTACTAACAATACTCAATAATAAAATTAAAAAAACAATCAAAAAAGAATCCATTGACCCTTTATTAAATGAGGTCAGTCTGAATGTAAGTGACGATTACTATAATGACAAAAAGGCACGAGAAGATGAAATCTTTTCAGTAGATATCCTTTTAACTAAAGTTCATGAAAGTTTGAAACGAGAACGTACAGATCTTTTTTTAATTTCATATTTAGCAATAGTAATTGAAGATAAGAATTACAAGATTCCAAAAATTACTATCCCAGAAAAAATTCAAGCACAATGGCGTCGTATAATAAGTCAGCAACTTAAACTTAAACACAGCCTCGAATTTCTAGAGAGACTAAGTAAAAGGTGGTTTTATATTTTAAATAAAAAAGGTATTCCATCAACAAACGAACAAATTAAAGAAGTCCTTTATTTTGTTAAAGCCAATGCAAAAGAAGATAAGGTCAAACAAATAAAAGCCACAAGTAATGAAGGTGGCTTTTTCTCTCGCTTATTCAATAAAAAATCTTAACTAGAGCCCCTCATAATCATCTAAACTCATTACCTTATCTTCTACATTATATTGAGCATTCCCATCAATCCATTGGCGATGTGATCTATCTCTTTGTGAGTATATAATAAACCAAAAAGTAGCTGTTATAGGATCAGAACTTGTACGAGCTAAAGAAAGAAATACACATTCATCATCGCCTATCTCTTGTTCAGGGGGCATACTAGAAATTTTACCTAAATTAAGTTTATTGGTATAAGAATTATAAGCAGTAGGTGCAGGATAAGATCTAACACTATCAATCATATTGTACCTCCATATGTGAATGACTTAATTATAACAAATAATTAACTAAAGAAAACCTTATCAAGTTTAAAATCAAATTCATCAACAGGTAGTTCGTCAAAAACTTGAAAATCAAAACAAAGACCAATCTTTTGTCCTGAGCTATTTGCCAAGAGTCGGTCATAAATTCCTTTTCCATGTCCCAAACGGTCGCCTTCTTTGGTAAAGGCAAGACCTGGAATTAGCCATAGATCTATATTCTTTTTATCCGTTTCATGTAAATGAGAGGGGGCTTGATTGATTTTATATGGGCCTGGTCTAAGCGATTCAAGGCTAGTTAGACTTACCAAGGAGTAATCTGTCCCATTATTGGAGTAGGGGAGACTAAGTGTTTTATCTAGGTCTAAGCATTTTTGTAAAATAGTATTAATTTGTGGTTCTGTGTTTGAAGGATAGAAAGCCGCAATCGATTTGGCTTTTTGAAAATAACTATTCGCAATAACTTGATCACAAATATGTTTAGATTTTTCTGCTAACCGGTCTAAACTATTCATTTTAAATCGGTTACGACTTTCAAGACGAAGATCTGATTTACTTTCCATTAAAGAAGTTTACAATATGTTTAACCTTATGTCTGTTGGGTATATCAAAGTTATGCATGTAATAAATCTAAAATACAAAGCATTGAGATTAAACGGTACTCAAAGATACACACTAGAACACAAAATTTCATCGTTGTTAAACATGATAGAGACTGACCTTTCAAACTTTAAGATATTGATGGTAGGCATTGCAACAACATGTTTGTTAAATATATATTTTATTTACTAATTACTAAACAGTATTTAGTTCCTCAACAACCATATCTCCAAGCTCAGTTGTAGAATATCCCATTTGAGCAGCTTGCATGGAGTTCATTTTTTGTATCACGGCTTTTTTAGCGACTTCAATTTTAGTAGCAACATCAGAATGACCTAGGTGGTCTAACATCATATGAACGGCTCCAATTGCCGCCATGGGATTGATTTGGTTAAGTCCTGTAAAAGAGGGCGCAGTTCCACCAATAGGCTCAAACATAGAAACGCCTTCAGGATTAATATTTCCTCCTGCAGCAACCCCCATGCCTCCTTGCGTAACTGCAGCTAAGTCGGTAATGATGTCTCCAAACATGTTATTTGTAACAATAACATCAAACCGTTCGGGGCTTTCTACCATATAAATACAAGCAGCATCTACATGAACATAGTCTAAAACAACACTAGGAAAGTCTTTTGCCATCTCATTAACAACACGTTGCCATAAATCAAAAACGTAAGTAAGTACGTTCGTTTTTCCACACAAGGTCAGTTTACCAATCTTGCCATTTTGTGTTTCAGACTCACTTAGACCTTTCCATGGCACTTCTTGATGTCGATTCACAACCGTTTGAAATGCATATTTAACACATCTCTCAACCTGTTTTCGTGTATAAATCATTTCTTGTACAGCTACTTCGTTTTCTGTCCCATGATCTTCAAATTTTCCATGACCTGTATACAATCCACCTGTATTTTCTCTAACGACAACATAGTCGATATCTTGATCTGTTTTATTTTTAATAGGTGTATAAACATTAGGGTATAGCTTTACGGGTCTTAGGTTGATATATTGATCCAAGCCAAATCGAGTTTTAAGGAGAATGTCTCTTTCTAAAATCCCTGGAGTAACATCAACATGTCCAATAGCTCCCAATAAAATAGCATCATAGGTTTTGAGGTTTTCAAGTTCCTCATCTGTTAATGTTACCCCCGTCTCAAGATATCTAGTCCCATTATAATTTAGATCAGTAAGTTCAAAACTTATAGCGTCTGATTCAACTGCTTTAAGTACTTTTACCGCTTCATTAATTACTTCTGGCCCAGTACCGTCTCCAGCAATAACTGCTATTTTATACATATTATTTCTCCTTTAAATTACGACGTTGGTTTAATTCGTTTGTATTTACGGCCAGTCAACATCTTATTGATAGCCATTACATAGGCCTTTGCAGACGCTTGTAAGACATCAGTAGATGATCCTCTACCCGTATAAATTCTATCATTATCTCTTATTCTTACTGTCACATCACCAAGTGCATCGGTGCCTCTAGTCACAGAGTGAATAGAGTAATCCACTAGCTTTATATCCTCACCTAAAATAGATTTGATTGTAGTATAAATAGCATCAACTGAGCCGGCTCCTTCACATGAATCAGATAGTTCTTTACCCTCTTTTTCTAACGTCACGGTCGCTTTTGGAGGTGTTTTACTATCCGAAATTACAGTCATCTGCTTAAAAGTGTAGGTTTCTTCTAATTTATGAGTTTCGTCAGACACAATGGCATGAAGATCTTCTTCCAATACTTCTTTTTTCTTGTCAGCAATAGACTTAAATCGCGCAAAAGCCTTATTTAAATCATCACCTACAAGCTCGTATCCTAACTCCTTTAACTTTTCAGAAAAGGCATGCCTTCCTGAATGCTTCCCTAAAACTAATTTATTTTCAGATAAACCAATCATCTCAGCATCCATGATTTCATATGTTCTTTTTTGCTTTAAAATACCATCTTGATGAATACCCGCTTCGTGGGCAAATGCATTTGCACCAACAATAGCCTTATTAGCCTGAACATATGAGCCTGTAATATGACTAACCAAACGAGAGGTTTTCATAATCTCTTTGGTATTTATTCTAGTTTGACATTTATAGTGGTCTTCTCTGGTTTTTAAGGCCATTACAACTTCTTCTAAAGAAGTATTCCCGGCTCTCTCACCAATTCCATTTATAGTGCATTCAATTTGATTAGCTCCATTAAGGACGCCTGACAATGCATTTGCTGTGGCTAAGCCCAAATCATCGTGACAATGAACCGAAATATCAACATTTTCAATACCTATTACATTATCAGCCAAATATTTAATTAGTGCCCCAAATTCTTCAGGTGTTTGATAACCAACTGTGTCAGGTACATTAAGTGTAGTGGCGCCAGCTTTAATAACCTCGGTAAACACTTTCACTAAGAAATCCTTGTCTGAACGGCCTGCGTCTTCGCAAGAAAACTCAATGTCTTCCACAAAACCTTTAGCCATAGTTACTGCACCAACAGCGGCCTCTAATACTTGGTCAGGACTCATTTTAAGTTTGTATTCCATATGAATAGGGGAGGTCGCAATAAAAGTGTGAATTCGTTGTAACTGAGCCTTTTTTATAGACTCAGCAGCAGCAATAATGTCTGGTTTAACAGCTCTACATAAACTACATACTGTAGATGTTTTAATTTCAGAAGCAATGGCTTCAATGGACTCAAAGTCACCTTTTGAACTAATTGCAAAGCCAGCTTCGATAATATCCACACCTAACTTTTCAAGTTGGTGAGCGATCTCTACTTTCTCTGTTTTGTTCATAGAACAACCTGGAGACTGCTCTCCGTCACGTAACGTTGTATCAAATATTTTAATTTGTCGTGTCATTTAAACTCACTTCCTTTGTGATTTCTTTATTGTATAAGAATTTTTATAGATATAAAACGATTGTAGAAAATAAAGACTAAATTCCCCAAACGGGGAGGAAAAGAAAACTAGCAATATAAAACGTTGTGTTTAATGGGTTGCTCATAATACGAGCACCTTAACATACCCTTAAAGATAAGCCCAGATTGTAAATTTTTAATAATGATTTAAAATAACAAGCATGAAAATATACTCTTGGAACGTTAATGGAATTAGAGCTTGTGTAAAAAAAGACGCTTATTTTTCTTTTTTAGATACTCATAACCCGGACATCCTATTTCTACAAGAAACCAAAGCACATGTAGTGGATATACCAGACAATATCCAAAACCCAACTGGGTATTATGGTGTATGGCATTCAGCTGAAAAAAAAGGCTATAGCAGTGTGGCCATGATTACTAAACATAAACCCAAACAAGTATTTGAGGGAATGGGAAATGAAAAATATGATTGTGAGGGTAGGGTTGTTGGGGCAGAATTCGACAAATTCGTGGTATTTGGAGTCTACTTTCCAAATGGATCACAAAGCCCAGAGCGATTACAATATAAATTCGACTTTTACCAAGATTTTTTTGCATTCTGCCAAGAATTTAGAGCCGAAGGTAAGAACGTTATCATATGTGGAGACTATAATACTGCTCACAACGAAATTGACCTAGCTCGGCCAAAAGAAAACCAAGGTAATTCAGGATTCATGCCAAAAGAACGCGAATGGATGGATAAAGTAATAGACGAAATGGGCTATATAGACACCTTTAGAGAATTCCACAAAGAACCAGAACGTTACTCATGGTGGAGCTATAGAACAGCCGCTAGAAAACGAAACATCGGATGGCGAATAGACTACGTGATGACAAATAAAGACTTTAAACCATATATAAAAGACGCAGAGATACATGACGATGTTCTTGGATCAGACCATTGCCCGGTTAGCTTAACTATATCTGTTTGAATGAACAAAAAGGAAAGAGCTCTTAAAGTATATGGAATCCTCAACACAAAGTACCCCAACGTAGGTACTTTCTTAGCCTATAAAAACCCTTATGAACTACTAATCGCAGTTATTTTATCCGCACAATGCACAGACAAACGCGTAAATTTAGTGACCCCAGGACTATTTTCTTCATTTCCTACTCCAGAACGATTATCAAAAGGGCCCTTGAGTTTGATTAAAGAAAAAATCAAATCAATAAACTTCTTTAACAACAAATCTAAAAATATCCAAGAAACAGCAGAATTACTTGTACTAAGGCATCATTCAAAAGTACCTCAGACGCTTAATGAACTAATAAAATTACCAGGGGTAGGGCGTAAAACAGCTAATGTAGTTCTTGGACAAGCTTTTAATACACCAGGTATAACTGTAGACACACATGTAAACAGAGTCAGTAATCGACTTGGGTTTACTAAGCAAACAGATGCTGTAAAAGCTGAAAAAGAATTAATGAGTCTTTGGCCCACAGATTATTGGATTAAATTCTCTAGTATTTTAATCTTACATGGCAGAGAAACTTGCCAAGCAAGAAAGCCACTCTGCGATACTTGTGAGTTTTTAGCATATTGCCCCTTTAACAAATAGTTAAACTTAGGTATAATTCTCGGGTAAATACGACTACTCGCATCAAGGAGATTTTTAAGATGGCAACACTAGAAGCCTTAGTAAGGCAAGAAAAAAAGAAAAACAAAGTAAAGAAATTAAGAGCTGAAGGGATGATCCCGGCAATACTCTACGGCTTGAAAAAAGAAGCAATATCTTTAAGTCTAAAACGTTCTGAAGTTTTAAAAGTATATAAAACTGAATTTGGGACTAACGTTATTATTGATTTAAACATTACTGATGGTACAAAAAACAACAAAGAACAAGTACTTACATATAACCTTGAAGTAGATGCTATAACAAACAGCATTAAACATATTGATTTTATTCGAGTAGATGAAAACACAAAAGTAAAAGCGCACATTCCAATTAAATTAATTGGATCTGCTCCAGGATTAAAAATGGGTGGTGTGTTAATTCAAAAAACTGACTCACTTTACGTTCATTGTGTTCCATCAAAAATATTGACTGAAATTGAAGTTAATATGTCTGAACAAGAAGTAGGCGACTTTATTAGAGTTAGAGATTTAGATCTTGGCGAAATTATAATTTTAACAAATCCAGATGAAACTATCGTTAGGATAGCCAGTCCTCGAACACAAGTTGAAGAAGAAGAAGAAGGAGCGGAAGCCGCTGAAGCAGGAGCGGAAGCACCTAAAGCGGAAGAAGGCGATACTAAGGGCGATGACGCTAAGTAAAGAAAACGCCTCGTTTTTAAAAGAAAAGTACACCTTTTTTTCTGATCCTAATACTATTAAAAAGGCAAGCAAAAAACTTTGTAAATTGCTTCCTTCTCCGAGTTCATACGATAGGTTGGTTGGAGTTGAATTAGGATCTGTAGCTTTGGCTAGTTTACTCAGTCTTAATTCAAAAAAACCAAGCCTCTTACTTAGAAAAGCTTCTAAAAAGTACGGTACACTTAAACTTATTGAAGGAAACTTTAATAAACATGAAACAGTTGTCATTATTGAAGACGTATTACATTCAGAAGAACAGATATCTGAAACCTTAGAAAAATTAGAAACAGCTGAGTTAAACGTGCATTCTATAATTACTTACAAAAACTTCTTAAGCATTGAAAACTTTAAAAATATCCCAATAATATCTTTGATATCAGAGAAAAATGAGGTCTAAGCATCCTGTAATTCAAACCCTTCACGACAATAAATCTAGAGTTAATCATTGTTTATGTGTAGGGATTGATCCAGATATCACAAAGTTACCAGAAGCATTTAGCCATACACTCTCCGGTTTAAATGATTTTCTTGAAAAAGTAATTAAAGACACATCGGGGCAAGTTTTAGCCTACAAACCGAATATTTCTTTTTTTGAGGCATTGGGTATAGATGGTTTGAAAAGTCTGGAATTGCTTAGAAAACACATCCCTGAAAATATTCCTATGATACTTGACGCAAAAAGAGGGGATATTGGTAATACCGCAACAATGCAGGCTAAATATTTATTCGATTACTTTGGTGCAGATGCTTCAACACTCCATCCTTATATGGGACTAGACAGTCTAGAACCATTTTTTAAATACAAAGACAAACTCCATTTTGTTTTAGGTTTAACATCTAATCCATCGGCGAGTAATTTTGAAAAACTAAAACTTGAAAATGGAGAACCATTATACAAAACAGTTATTTCTCAATGTGCAGGTTGGAACAAAGAATATGGAAATGTTGGAGTCGTGGTTGGTGCTACCCAAAGTGAATTAAAAGAAATAAGAAAAATTGACCAGGATATTATATTTTTAATCCCTGGAGTTGGTGCTCAAGGCGGATACTATGAAGATGCATTCTCACAAGGAAAAAACCAAGATGATCTTGTCGTTATTAACGCTTCAAGATCAATCTTGTATCAGAACCCTGAATTAAGTTTTTGTGAAAGAATAAGCCAAACTATTTCTTAGATCGAAATGCTTCTAACTTCGTTTTTCTAGCAGGATGACGAAGTTTTCTAAGCGCTTTTTCTTCAATTTGACGAATTCGCTCACGAGTAACATTGTATACTTTTCCGACTTCTTCCAATGTACGTGGTCGACCATCATCAAAACCAAATCTTAGTTTCAAAATCATCTGCTCACGTTCAGTAAGAATATCCATAGATTTAATTAACTCTTCTCTAAGAATATTTCTCATTGTTTGATAGTCAGGCGAGTCTAATCTTTTATCTTCAATAAAGTCACCTAGTTGAGAGGAATCTTCATCACCAATTGGCATCTCTAAAGATAAAGGTACTTGAGAGTACTTTCTAATAGCAATAATATTCTCAAGAGGAATTTCAGTTTCTTCTGAAACTTCTTCTTCAGTAGGTCTTCGTCCTAATTCTTGCATAAGCATTCTAGAAACTTTTTTAACCTTATAGATTGTTTCAACCATATGTACTGGAACACGAATTGTTCGAGATTGGTCAGCAATAGCTCTTGTGATACCTTGTTTAATCCACCAAGTTGCATAGGTAGAAAATTTAAATCCTTTTCTATAATCAAACTTCTCAGCAGCTCTAATTAAACCAGTATTTCCTTCTTGAATAAGGTCTAAAAATAATAGACCTTGCCCTGTATACTTTTTAGCAATTGACACAACAAGACGCAAATTAGCATTAATTAATTTTTGTTTAGCAATATCGTCACCCGCGGCAACTCTTTTAGCTAAGGAGACTTCTTCTTCAGAATTCAATAAGTTTATAGTTCCAATTTCTCTAAGATACATTTTTACCGAATCATCGATATCAACATTCTTTTCTAAAGGTGAACTAGTTTCTGTGCCTTTAGGAATACTTTTAGGAACTGTTAGATCTTCAGCTTTACTAGAAACTATCTCAACACCTGTATCAAGAACCTTTTCAATGCCTTCTAAGACATTCTCAGGTCTATCGCATATAGATAAGATTTCTTCTGGAGTTAAATATCCACTTTGAGCACTTAAGCCCTTCAAGTCATCCATTTTTTCTGTTGAATCGTATGACAATTTGCTTCTCCTTCTTTTATGACAAAAAATAGAATTTTAGGTCAATAAACATATTAGCTATATTAGAGCAGGCGTTGACATTACCAAAGTAAATCAATAATTTCAACCCCATTTTCAAAATTCAGCACATTTTGTTTATTACATCTATATTATCGTTAGATTTATTAAAAAATTGCATTCAATTTCATTAATTTGTTTTTTAAAAACTGACCATTTTGATAAATCGTTGCATTATCAGCAAAAATCCGACCTTCTGACATGTTAGAAATGAAGTCTAAATGTACTGCTGATTGGTTTTTACCACCGGTTTCTGGATAAGAGGCGCCTATAGCCATATGGACTGTTCCACCAATTTTTTCATCAAATAAGATATTTTTGGTTGGTTTTTTAATGTTGTAATTCGTTCCAATCGCTACCTCACCAAAAAATCGAGCACCATCTATATCAAATAGTCTATCTAACGTTGACTTTCCTCGCTTAGCATCCCATTTTACAATCTTCCCCCTTTTTACTTCTAAGGTAATGTGTTTCAGTAATGCCCCTTCGTATAAAGTTGGGTAATCAAAAGTAATAGTCCCTTCTACTGAATTTTCAACAGGAGAACTAAATACTTCACCAGAAGGCATATTCCGTTTCCCATCCGAATTTATCCAGAGTCTATTTTTTGTCGAAAAAGTAATGTCAGCAAGAGGTGATTTATACTGAAAAGTAGAATAGGTATTTAATTCATCTACTAATTCTTGTTGGATTTTACTTAGTTCCTTCCACGAATTACTTGGGTTTTTTGCATATAAACCACATGCTTGAAAAACAAAGTCTCTATATGCAGTTAGAGACATACCTGACGCTTTAGCGCTACTTGGCGTTGGAAATAAGCATAATGCCCATTTTAAGTCTCCTTTTGAAGAACGTTTCATAAATGTCTTTTTGACAGACGCCATAGCATTTTGACGTCTTTTTAACTTGCCCGAGGGCATGTCTTTTAGCGCATTTAAATTAAAAGCTGATAAAATAGTTAGAATAGAGTCATAATTTCCTACAGCATTGAGGTAGCTTTCTGGTACCATGTCTAATTGCGAATTATTAGCATTTTCTAAAAATAGACGATCTTGATCCTCAAAAGTAAGCTGAAACTCAACAATAGCTCCTGCTTTTATTAAAATGGGATAAAGGGACTGTAATAAAGGTTCTGCTAGGTAGGTAGCACGCACCAAAATTCGCTCACCCGACTTAACGTTTAAACAGTAATTACTTAATAAAGAGGCGTATTTATTATATATAGTCACTAAATCCATACAATTTAGTGTAACCTAAATAAATAATAATTAAAGGATAGTTAAGAAATTAACTTAGAAAAGTCTGATCTATTGATTTTTGATCTCGTTGAATCTGTTAGAGTTGGCCAAGGAAATATTTCTTTTGGAATTTTATAGTTAGGCATATCTTTAAGCAATAATGTCTTCCAAGACTGTGTGTTTGTTGGGTTTAGCTCATCAGAGTCTACAAAAGCCACAGGGCAATATTGAAATTTTGCGTCTTTTCTAGGTACGACTATCACTTTCTTAATACCTGGTAGTTTTAACATATGCATTTCAATTTCTTCTGGAGATATATTTTCACCTCCACTAATAAAGCAATTATCTGCACGCCCGTTCACTTTCAAGTGACTTTCTTGTGATAACTCACCCAAATCCTTGGTTCTAAAATACCCGTCTTCGTCTAAGGGTAAAGTAATCAATCCATTTTCATAATATCCTAAAAACAAGGGTACTCCCTTTATTGAAATTTGCTTGTTTTCAATCTTAATTTCACAGGTAAATATAGTAGAGTGAGTCTGTAAGTTTTTAGTAAATACTTGTGAACTAGCTTCAGTTAACCCATAACTTTGTAGGATCGGTAACTTTCTTTCCAAGGCTTTATCAATCGTACCTTGTGAAATTGAGGAGCCTCCTAAAAGGACAGCTTTAAGAAAAGTATAATTTGCTTTCTTGTCTTCTAGCAGCCTTAAAAGTTGAGTTTCAACAAGAGAAAGATGCGTTACTTGTGCCGTTTCAATTAATTTAGATACATTTTTATTAGTTGAAAATAATAAGGTGGCGGCATTTAATAATGCTCGAAATACTATCGACAAACCACTCACGTGGTACATCGGTAAGTTAAATAGGTACTTGCTCTCATTGTTTAAACCCATAAACGTTGTACTTAGGCGTGCATTTGAGTAAAAGCTTCCAAAAGAATGAACAGCAATTTTTGATGTCCCAGTAGACCCTGATGTTAATAAATACGTAGCAATTTGGTTTAGGGACAGGCGTGGAACCGGATCGTCAGTTAACGTACTAACTGAATCAAAACTTAGTTTGAATTGCTGTTTATAACGATTTTCTTCATTAGAAAGGACACAAAGCGCTTTTGTCTCTTGAAAGTAAGAGTATATTATTTTATCCGAAAATCTATGGTTAAGAGAGAAAGCAATTGCACCTAGTCTAAATAACGCCCAAGTACAAACTAATGAAAAGTAATAGTCGTTGGAAGTGATGATTATAACAGACCCTTTTTGGACATTTTTTTCAAGTAGTTGATTACTTATCGTATTAATAAGCCTATTTAACTGAAAATAAGTTACTTTTTTATTATCTAGTTCAACAGCTACGTGATTAGGCGTAGATTTTGATAAGTCATAAATAGGACAAGTTATAGTGTAGATAAAATTTCTTCTTTCAGTTTTAAATTTCTTTTACAGTATGTATTTTGTGAGATTAAGGTTCCATCAGTCAAGCCATGTTTAAAGAATTTAAGTGTATTTAAGCCATGAACTTCTTTTGGAGAGAGGTCATGTGCAAGTGATGCTATTTGAGATAGTCCCACCTCAGATTCAAATGATGAGCTAAAGACTAATCGCTTGTCAGGAAAAAGTTGTTTCAATTTTCTAATCTCTTGTATCGACCCAAAACGAGTAGGTTTAATAATAAATGTTGAAATAAACGACCAGTGATCATTTGTTTGTCTATCAATATTTATGGTCTCATCAAGAGCTATTGAACAAGCAGTACGTGTGTAGAACTGATCTAATTCAGATACCCTTCTTAAGGGCTCTTCAATATAGTCTACATTTAAATGAGAACATGCTGCATAAAATTGACATGCTTCTTCAAGTGTCCACGCTCTATTTGCATCAAATCTAATGGATGCATTTGTGCTTAACTGACTAACAAGAGCTATATCATTTTGAATAGATCCTCTACCTACTTTTACCTTTATCGTATCTTTTTCAGAAAATTGGCTGATATTTAAGTCTAAATAAAGAGAGTTTAAATTCAAATCAAAAGAGTCCTCAATTTTATTTATGGATACTTTGTAAGATTCTAATGCAAACTGTATAGAAGGGGGCGTATTAACTGGTAATATCGTTTTTTGATTCAAAATATAGTGATTAATTTCAAGTTCACTCTTCTTAAAAAACAAACAACACTCTTCAAACGTTTCTCTGTTCAAACCTGGTAACGGGGAGCATTCAGATATAGGACTTTTTGAAACAGGGTCTAAAAGTAATAAGCCTCTTCGTTTACTCTGTGGCTTACCAAATACATCTATTAATTGTATGAAATCAAGTTCGAATGGGATCAGTAAAAATGACATGTTACTTATTTTATAAAATCAGAAATAAGTTCAGGTGGACGTCCAATAAGAGCTTTACTTCCATTCGAAATAATAGGTCTCTCTAGAAGTATAGGATGATCAGAAATAGCCTTAATCCATTCATCATCAGTCATATTAGAAAGGCCAAGGGCCTTAGCCTCTTTAGATCTTATGACTTCTATAGGCTTCAAGCTTAGAGATTTAAAAAGTGCTTTGAGTTCGTCTATATCTAGTGGATCTTTAAGATATTCTCTAATTACTACTGGGGTTTCTCCAAGAAGTTGCAGTCCTTGTCGGCTTTTACTACATCTTGGATTATGATAATAAATTAAGTTAATTTTCAAGACTGTCGCTTAAATTTCTTGAAATCAGGAGACCTTTTTTCAACAAAAGCATTTCTACCTTCTTGACCTTCTTCAGTCATGTAAAAAAGCATAGTGGCGTTGCCGGCAAGTTCTTGAAGCCCCGCTTGCCCGTCACAATCTGCATTTAGAGCGGACTTTAGACAACGAATTGCGATTGGAGACTTTGATAAGATTTCTTTACACCATTTTACAGTTTCATTCTCTAATTCAGAGTAGGGGACTACTGTATTTACTAAACCCATATCTAATGCCTCTTGAGCATTATATTGTCGACACAAAAACCAGATTTCTCTTGCCTTTTTTTGGCCAACAATCCGCGCCATATAACTAGCGCCCCAACCGCCATCAAATGACCCTACCTGTGGCCCAGTTTGTCCAAATATTGCATTTTCTGCAGCGATAGTTAAGTCACACATCATATGCAATACATGGCCACCACCAATAGAATAGCCAGCCACCATTGCAATAACAGGTTTAGGACAGGTTCTTATTTGTCTTTGAAAGTCTAATACGTTTAAATGCATAGTTCCTTTGTCGTCTTTATAACCAGAATCACCTCGTATTTTTTGGTCCCCCCCAGAACAGAATGCTTTTTCACCCTGGCCAGTTAAAATAATTACACCAACGTCACTATCCATTCGAGCATCACTTAGTGCGTCCATCATTTCTAGAACGGTTTCTGGTCGAAATGCGTTTCTTACCTTCGGTCTATTTATTGTAATTTTAGCGATACCATCACTTTTATGATATAAAATGTCAGTGTATGAATTGACACTTGTCCATATGGTTGCTTTTTCAGTAGCTATTATATTCATTTATCACCTCAAGGGTAATGTAAAGTATTTTAATTATTTTCACAAATTGTTTCATATTCCAGAATAGACTCAGGGTTTGAAAGAGAGGCTTTATAACTAGCTTTTTGCCCAGAGTTGAAAAGAGATTTTATTAAGAGCTCTACTTTTTTCCCACTTTTTGTATAAGGGATATCATTTACTTGATAAATAAATTTAGCAATATGTCTCGGACTACACTTTGTTTTTAATGAAAGTTTAATAGACTTAATTAAGTCATCGTTAAAAGGTTTACCCTCTTTTACAACGACAAACAATATAATAGCTTCGTCATCATCAAGTTTTTTTCCAATAACTAAACTATCTTTTACGTCATCAAGCGCCTCAACGACTCTATATATTTCAGCAGTACCAATACGTACACCTCCCGGATTTAGAGTAGAGTCGCTTCTTCCCAAAATCTTAACGCCTCCATGGCTGTTTATCTCTAAAAAGTCACCATGACTCCATATGTTTTGAAATTTCTTAAAGTAAGCATCTTTATACCTTATATTGCCTTCATCATTCCAAAAGCTGACTGGCATACTTGGAAACGGTTTTGTGCAGACCAGTTCACCTCTGTCGTTACAAACCGATCGTCCATTTTCATCAAATGCTTCTACAGCCATCCCTAAACCTCTACATTGTAGCTCGCCTCTATAAACAGGAAGCACTGGAGAACCCAGTGCGAAACAAGAAACAATATCTGTCCCTCCAGAAATTGAAGATAACTGAACATCCGATTTGATTTTGTCATATACATAATCAAAATTCTCATCCAATAATGGAGATCCTGTAGACATTAGCACTTTCAGAGAGGACAAGTTGAATTTAGATTTCGGGTCTAATCCTTCCTTTTGTGAAGCACTAATAAATTTAGCGCTAGTGCCAAAATGAGTAATTTTTAAGGCGTCAATTAATTGCCAAGATACATATTTATTTGAATAAAAAGGTGACCCATCAAATAAAACTAAATGAGCACCAGTTGCTAGACCTGTAACAAGCCAATTCCACATCATCCATCCACAAGTAGTGTAATAAAATAATACCGAGTCTTCTTTTAAATCACAGTGCAGCTGATGCTCTTTTAAATGCTGGATTAAAGAACCTCCAGCACTATGTACAATTGACTTAGGAACTCCCGTTGTTCCAGAAGAATATAAGATATATAAAGGGTGGTTAAACGGAACTTGTTCAAAGTGTATAGAAGAAGGTTCAATTTCCATAACCCAGTTCCAATCCACGCATTTGTCAAAAGTTTGAAATGATTTCCCTGCAGCTAAAAATGGAATAAGTATTAATTTCTTAACTTCTTCAAGCGACTCCATTACTTCATTTATTTTAGAACTTATATCAAAAGGTTTGGAGTTATACATATACCCATTAACAGCTATTAATACCGTGGGTTTAATTTGAGAAAATCGATCTAAAATTCCATTAACTCCAAAATCAGGGGAGCATGAGCTCCATATTGCTCCAATTGAAGACACGGCCAAAAACGAAATAACGGCCTCAGGAGTATTAGAAATAATAGCAGCAACTCTGTCCCCTTTTTGAACATCAAGAGTTCTAAGAAACAATGCCATTTTAGAGACTTTATCATATAACTCTTTATACGATATTTGAGTAAGGGGGTGGTCTTCGCTAAGAGCAGATATTGCTATAGAGTCATCTTGTTTTTTTAAGCAGTTCTCTGCGAAATTCAGTGAAGCACCTTCAAACCAGACAGCTCCTGGCATTTTACTTGGATACTTTAAAACTTGCTTGTAATCAACGCTAGATTTAATGTCAGTGAAGGTCCAAATCTCTTCCCAAAACAATTCATTGTCGACTACAGACCATTTATATAGATCCTGATATGTTTCTAGAGACAAATTGTATTTTTTATTAAGATTTTTAATTAGCCGTGATATGTTAGTAGATGTAGTCTCACGGGGACTCCAAAGTATTTTTCCCAAAGTAATCTCCTTCCATATTTCTAAAGGTATTATTAAAAAAAACACCATATTTTTCAAAATAGAATCTATATTATATGATTATGCTGATATAAATTTTATTCTTTTAATACTAAATAATTAAGGGAGATTAGTAATGAAAACAGAAATATACATAATAGATGCTTTAAGAACTCCAATTGGGAAATTTGGAGGAATGTTTGATGGGTATCAAGCAAGTGATTTAGCAAGTACCGTCGTCAAGGCATTAAAAACAAAACATAATTTAAAGCCTAGTGACGTCGATCATCTAATATTAGGGAATGTATTAGCTGCTGGATTAGGACAAAACATTGCAAGGCAAGTACTGTTAGAAAACTTTGATAACGACAAAACAGCCTTCGGAATTAATATGGTATGTGGTTCAGGATTAAAAGCCGTATGCCTAGCGAGTCAGAGTATAGCACTCGGAGAAAATAATTTAGTTCTTGCGGGTGGAACTGAGAATATGTCTAATTCACCTTACTTACTTAAAAAAGCGCGGTTTGGATATAGATTAGGTGACGATTCTGTAGTAGACAGCATTGTCTCAGATGGATTGTGGGATTGTAGGCTAGGGTACCATATGGGACAAACAGCAGAAAATATTGCCAATAAACATAAAATTAGTCGTGAAGAACAAGACTTATTTGCACTTCATTCGCAAGAAAAAGCTCAAAAAGCGATAGCCTCAAATAGGTTCGATGAGGAGATAGTGGCTGTAACTATTCAACATCGAAAAAAAGAAATAATTCATAAATCAGATGAATTCCCAAGAGCAGATACTAGTATTGAGGCTCTTGCTAGTTTAAGACCCGCTTTTGACAAAGAAGGATCTGTAACAGCTGGTAATACTTCAGGAATAAACGACGGAGCCGCTCTATTATTATTAGGTTCTGCAGAAGCAATTAAAACATATCAGCCTATCGCAAAAGTTGTATCTTACGCCGAAGCAGGCGTAGACCCTTCAGTAATGGGATTAGGACCAATAAAAGCTACTGAAAAGGCCTTGCAAAAAGCAAACTGGAAAATCAGTGACCTTGATCTCATCGAAAGTAATGAGGCCTTTTCTGTACAGTCTATCGCCGTAAAGAAAGAATTGTCGCTACCTGATGAAATAATAAATGTAAATGGCGGTGCTATAGCTCTTGGACATCCAATTGGGGCAAGCGGTGCAAGGATTCTAGTTACGCTTATTCATGAAATGAAAAAACGACAAGCAAAAAAAGGACTTGCGACTCTGTGTATTGGGGGAGGAATGGGTATAGCTATGTGTGTAGAGTTAATTTAACAAGCTAAGCACTACTACTAAGCGGCAGAAGCGGCGTGCACTCTTTCATGCCTAAAATAGTTAGCACAAGCAGCTAAAGTTCTACCAATTGGAGCAAGAACATGCTTTTTTATTGGAGGGATTACAAATAAGCCACTATAAATCATGTCATTTCTTTTTTCTTTAGTAAATTCTTGTTTCCCAAAGCACGACCTTAGACTTGTTACGGTAATATCAACAAGTCTACCTAAGCCAACAACTCCTAAACCTGCAGCAAGAGCCCAATGAGATCTTAGTTCTATATCATGGTGATCACTCTCAGGGTTAAGCCCACTCATTCATTTCTGGTAAAAAGAACTGTCTAGAAAGTTGCTTGCCTCCACATTTCCCAGGGGGCCTATTTGGGTCTATAGGAGGCAACTCAGTGACATCTAACCCAATTTCAACATCCAAGCTGCCAGCCTTAGTCTCTCCAGTGTCTGCAGGATGAGCCTGAGGAGGATCATTTAAATCTTTTTCTTTAGGGACACTTTGAACTTGTAAGGCTAAGTTTTCTTGAATAACTGAAATTAGTTTAAATGAAATAAAGTTAGAAAACACAATAGAAGTAGGAATATATTAATAAGGTATTAACGTTTTAGTTGGTAGCCCCACGTATTTTGAATTGGAACCAGCTACGGGATGAATTATACCGTATATACGGATTACGGGAAATATTACCACTTACTGAGTATAAAGTCGCTTAATAAGTGACCTTTCCTAACCTCCCTATGGTTATTGGAACATACCGGTAATAGTTCCGGACATGTCTATGCCAGAGTCATGGATATAAGCATGGCATAGTTAATCGATTAAGTGTTGATAAGTACCGGACATAGTAAGAGCAATACTCCGGAATATAAGTATCGAAAAGTATAGCCGGAGGTATCGAATAGACGCTGTCTGTAGTATGGGATTAATCTGAGACAAGACGTGTCGAATAAAGTATCCATTAAATATGGCAGCCGGATGTAACCATCACTCCCTAAAATAATTTATTCAGAGTAAAATCGTAACTCATGTCTAAAACAAAATTAAAACCGGAAGAAATTGAAGATCAGTTAAACAAGCAGTTAAACTTGTTATCTCACTATGTCTCGGAGTATCAGAAGGTACCTGAGCTAGCATTAGCCCTAGCAACTACAATTAGAGTTCTGTGCCATGACACAAAGAATCAGAAGTCTTTATTAAGTCAGTTAAAATTTAAGACATCTACTCACTTCAAAAACACGCCCTTTCTAGAATCTTCAGATAACAAGGCTCCGTTCTGTGGTCTTGTTTATATTCGTTTGAATTTTGACAGAGCTTGGTTTGAACCCAAATTTAATGAAACTACTCAATCCACAGAATCTTCAAGCCTCCACTTTGATGACTGGTGGAATACCGTGATCATTAGAGACTATGAGGGGCGTTATTTGAGCCGCAAGGACCTTGTGCTTGAAATGGCAGATAGAGACGGGGGCGCACACGTAGATAAGGCTTTAGGGGAGGATTACTACTGTATCTCCAGAAAACATTCGCTTACGTGGACATTTCATAAAGATAATAATAAACCTGTTCCCGTCACAGGGATCGAACAAGCGTCTGTAGTTCAAATAGGACATGAGCTTTTGTGTACTCTTAAAGATGCGTATCACGCTCCAGAATTATCAAAAGAAGCTATGTTAGGTGAGTTTTCTGCTATTGGGCAGCCAGGAAAAGAAATGTTTGGAAAAGCGTTACCGTTCAGAATGGAACAATCCAGAAAAGGTCCTTCTGGTACAGAAAGAAATTTACCTTGTTATTGTGGTAGTGGAAAAAAGTCTAAAAAATGCTGCCCTAATGGAACTACGGTTTATGTAACTACGAAACCGATTGGGTAAATGAGGTTGCCGTTTTAATACCGAAACCCATACTACATATTTTTTCACCAAGGGGTAAAATACAACCGCGATGAAAGCCGGATCGACACATTTTCGTGCCTGATATAAAAACTACACTCTTCAAAAGGGGTTTAAAATAAGCCAGGTAAAAATCACAAAAAATGTTGAAGTTTTGCTTAGCTGGACCCACTTCAAATGGGTCAATAATTTTTACTACAGACTATAACTACAAGGACTACAGGAGATACTGTAGTAAATGAAGTCGTGATAAAAAAGCACTTCAGGATCGACCGTTGTTTCACCTCGACGTACAGCGAATTCGTATCTACAGTCTAAAGGAACAAGTTAAGTCTATGACCCGAGCTGTATCTTTTTTTATCTTATTTTTATTTCTGCCCCTCATACACCCTGTTTAATGAATTAAACACAAAACCCTATTAATTCCTTCAGTAAAGAATACGGTGGATTTCATTACTGACTCAACATTGCTCATGTTGAAAACCTTTCAAACATAAAGAAATCCTGTTAATATATCAAAGTAAATATATAGTATAACTTAACGAGTTACTTAACTTTCAGGAGATTAACATGGCAAGATTGATTGGGTACGCTAGAGTTTCTACAACAGATCAGAATTTAGACCTTCAGATTGATGCTTTGATAAAAGCCGGCTGTGATGAAAGAGATATCTTTACAGATAAGGCAAAGGGCACCCTTACCGACCGTACCGGGCTTAACAAAGCTTTAGAACAAGTAAGAAAAAATGACACGTTAGTTGTATGGCGTATAGATCGTTTAGGAAGGTCTCTAAAGCATCTCATTGAAATTGTAACCAAACTGGATAAACAAGGAGTGAGTTTTAAGAGTACTGAGGAATCTTCAATGGACACCACCACATCAGCAGGGAAAATGTTCTTTGGTCTATTTGCGGTGTTAGCAGAATTTGAAAGGAATCTCATTAGGGAGCGAACCCAGGCTGGGCTGGCCGCAGCTAGAGCTAGAGGCAGACTTGGGGGGCGTCCAAAAAAGCTAGACTCCCATCAAATCAAGTTAATTATCGAAATGTACGATAAGAGAGAAAAATCGGTCCCTGATATTTGCAAGTTAATGAAAATCTCAAAACCAACTCTCTATGCGTACGTGAAATCAAATGAAAAGAGGAGCTTAGCATGAATATAAAATCTAATATAATAAGTACTATAATTATCGGATCTTACTGCCTTCTTATATACCTCATTTGTAAACACGACTCTGAAATGAACAAGGTAAATGAATGGATAGTAAAAAACTATAAAGATTAGTCCATTATTTTAAGCTATAGTCTCACAGCATTTTATATGAAGCCATTTACAAGCAGGTACGGCGGAAATAGCACCTAAAACAGTAGCGCAAAGATATATCCAAAGATAATGTAACTCTCCTGAGATAAGAGCTGGTCCCAATGACCTCGCCGGATTCATTGACGCCCCTGTAACAGGGCCAGCAAACAACGCTTCCAAAGCAACTGTTCCACCAATAGCAACCCCTGCCATTAGTCCTTTTTCCTTGGCTCCTGTTGCTACGCTTAAAATAACCAACATTAAAAAAAATGTGAGGAGGTATTCGTAAATAAATGCGCCTAATACCGGAACAGAGGGAACAGTTGCTCCCAGAGTTTGATGACCTGGAAACACGGTATGTAAAAATAGACTTGCTAATAAAGCGCCTATGCATTGAAAAGAGATATAAAAAATAGCCTCTTTAAGATTTATTCGCTTAATCGCAAAAAAACCAAGCGTTACTGCTGGGTTGATATGCGCCCCGGATGTATCTCCAACAGCATAAATAACAGCCATAACAACTAATCCAAACGATAAGGCAATGCCCACATGCCCAATACTCCCGCCATAGATATCATTAGCAATGATTGCGCCTGTGCCAGCAAACACCAGAAAAAAAGTCCCTATCAATTCACAAAAATATTTTTTCATTAAAGCTGTTCTCCTAGGTCAGACTTGAATTTTTTATAAATCAAATCTCTGACTTCACGAAATTTCTCTATGCTTTGACCAACAGGGTCTTCAAAAGACCAATGTAATTTTTTATGTTTCCCTAAAAACACAGGACAGCTTTCTTTTGCATTGTCGCAGACTGTAATAACTAGATTAAAAGGCTGATCCTTTAAGTCATCAACTGATTTTGATGAATGCCCAGAGATATCAATATCAATTTCTTTCATTACAGCAATAGCATGTTCATTCACAGTTGACGGCTTAGTCCCAGCACTAAAAACGTTACAACTATGCCCATATAAATGACGTGCGATACCCTCTGCCATTTGAGATCGGCAAGAATTACCCGTACAGAGAATTAAAATATTTGATCTATTGGTGTTATTAATCACTGGCAGAAAATGGACCCCCATGGCGGATAATATCCCCTTCAACAAGATAAATTACATCTTCTGCAATATTCGTAGATAAATCAGCAATTCTTTCTAAGTGATACGAGTTTCTTAAAATGCCGCTTAGAGGTTTGATTTTTTCTGGGTCTTCTTTCATTTTGTTTAGAACTAGCACTTTCATGTCCTGCTTCAATTGATCTACTTCGTCATCAAGCTGACATACTTCACGTGCCAACTTAGGATCTTGTTTAGTAAATGAATCCAAACTATTTTTAAGCATGTCCAATACCTTTTGAATCATCTCTGGTAAAAAAAAGGCGTTTCCATGTTTAGATAAACTGGTTTCCCGATCAGTAAAAATAGTCACTTTTTTAACAATATTTACTGCTAAATCGCCGATACGCTCTAAATCGTTATTAATTTTCAAAATACCTACGATAAATCGTAAATCTTTTGCTAAGGGCTGATACATAGCCATAATTCGCAAGCATTCCTCCTCAATGGCAATCTCCATTTGGTCGATTTCTTTATCTTTATCAATCACAAGTTGGACATTTTTAGGTTCTGTTTTCATAAATGACTGAACGGCTAAGTGAACGTTTTGTTCAACTTCGGCACAATAGCTCAAAAACAGTTTGTTCAGATCCTTTATGGCTTTTTGAAGTGGATTAGACATTACTTTGCTCCTTTGATTGTTTTTGAATAATTGGAATATGAATCGAAAACTGACTCCCTTTTCCTTCAGCGCTTTTAAGAGACGCTATTCCCTTATGGGACTCTGCAATATGTTTAACAATGGCTAAACCAAGCCCAGTACCACCCAGCTCTCTACTTCGTGCATTATCAACTCTATAAAACCGCTCAAATAAATGAGGGATATGTTTTTTTGGTATCCCACAGCCTTGATCTATAACAGTGATCGTATTTTCCGAAGGTGATTGAGTTAAGACTATTTCTATTTGGCTTTTAGCAGGGCTATATTTAATGGCATTATCTATTAGATTAATGAGTGCTTGTTCTATTAAAGAAAAATTTATTTTGGCATTAAGTTTTTTACTAGAGTTAAAAACAATAGAAATCTCTTTATTTGTTGCTTTTTTCTGACAGGATGAAATCGCTTTTTCTATAACCTCATTCAAACTCTCATTGTCAGTTTCAATTAAATTATTTTCATTTTCTTGCTCAATTCTGGAAAGACTTAGTAAGTCTTCAATAATCGCTTCTAACCGAATGGTATGTTCTTGGATAATGGTCAAAAATTCTTCGCGTTCTTTTTTGTCATCTAAAGCGCCCCTAAATAGGGTTTCTAAAAACCCTTTTATGAGGGTAATAGGTGTTTTCAGCTCGTGAGAAACATTGGCGACAAAATTCTTCCGCATATTTTCTAGTTTTCTTATTCGAGTGAGGTTATGCAATACGATCAATGCACCCACACATTCCTCGTTCGCATTAGTCAGGCACATACCATGAACATGTAAAAACAATTCTTGGGGATGTGTTAATGCAATGTCTTCTTCTATCAATTCTTGAGTTATTAATGCTTTTTGAATGACTTTTTGAATGGTCGTGTGCCTAATAATTTCGTTAATAGAATGACCAACGACCGCTTCCTTTTCAATATGAAAATAGTGTTTGGCAGCTTGATTCATTGTTGTGATATTTGATTCTTTATCTACTGTGATAATACCTTCCACCATATTCGATAAAATAGCCTCTTTTTCACTTGAGTGATTTATAATTGTTTGCATGCGATCCTTCAATTGAAAGGACATATTATTGAATGCTTCAGCTAATTGTCTAAATTCTTGGATTTTAGGTACGGGTAGCTGGAAATCAAAGTTACCATTAGAAAGTTCATCTGCTCCTTTAGAAAAATCCTTAATAGGCCCACTAATTTTTCGAGAAACAAAAAAGCCAATCATGGCTGAAAAAATACTAATCAAAATTCCCCAAAGAACCATTTTTTCAATTAACCCTCTCAACGTATTATCTAGTTCATTTATAGAAATTGAACTTCTGACAACGCCTATAACTTGGTTGTTCTGTTTAATAGGTTTTGCTATATAAAGCATTTTTGTTTGCAGTGTGCGGCTATAGCGTGTTGCCATTCCCCATTTGTCTGATAGCGCTTGCGCGATTTCGGGTCTACTAGCATGGTTATCCATTTTTTCTGGATTTTCGTCTGAATCCGACAATACATTTCCCTTGGCATCCACAATAGTAAATCTAGTTGTAATTTCTTTCCCTTGTTCTGAAATGAGTAAAGTAAGTTTGTTGAAATCTTGACTCTTAAAATAGGGAGTGACTTGTTTTTCAATAAGAACCGTTCGGGCACGTAAATCTTTGGTTGTCTGATTAATATAAAAGGTTTTAAAGGCACTTGAAGTATAGGTAAGTAGCAATATTAGCGTTATAAAAATAACCAATAAGTAGGAGGGGTATAGTTGCCAAATTAACTTTTTTTCTTTCATTCCGGCGCCTTAAATTTATATCCAACACCTCGGATGGTCTGAATGAAAGCTGAAGCAGCTCCCAATTTTTTTCGAATAGATACCAACAGAACATCAACCAGCCTTTTTGTTACAAACTCGCTGTCTCCTTGCATAGAATCAATGATCTGATACCGAGAAAACACCCTTCCAGGCTGGCTAGCCAAACAACAGAGCAGTTTAAATTCTGTATGATTTAGCAAGATTTGCTTGTCATCTACATAAACTTCATATCGATCAGGATATATTTTTAAATTCTTGAAAGATAAAACAGGATCAGTAGAGAGATCACTTTTAACAGATCTTCGAAGCGATGTGCGTACTCTTGCTATGAGAACAGCAATACTAAACGGTTTTGTAATGTAGTCATCTGCACCAAGCTCTAATCCTGTAACGATATTTGCTTCTTCTGTTTTTGCGGTAAGCATTATTATCGGAATGGATTCTGTTTCCTGATTGGCTTTTAACTTTTTACAGACTTCAAACCCATCCATAGCTGGAATCATGATGTCTAATAAGATGAGGTCTGGTTTGTTTGTTTTAATAAACTCAAATGCATTTTCACCAGAACCATAGCTCAATACTTCGTAACCTTCTTTGCTCAGATTATAACTTAGCAAACGAACAATATCTTTTTCATCTTCAATTACACAAATTCTTTTTTTCATCCAAATTTCCTTGTCAAATACTCCTCAGTTCGAGTGTGTTTTTGGTTTGTAAAAATCGTTTCTGTACGATCATATTCAATCAATTCTCCAAGGTATAAGAAGGCCGTCAAATCTGAAATTCTTGAGGCTTGCCCGATATTATGGGTGACCATAATAATCGTTACCTTAGTCTTCAATTCTATAATAAGTTCTTCTATCTTGGCAGTGGCTTTCGGGTCTAGTGCGGACGTTGGCTCATCTAAAAGCAATATTTTAGGATTCATAGCTAACGCTCTTGCAATGCAAAGCCGCTGTTGCTGTCCACCAGACAAGAAAGTTCCTTTACGATGCAGGTTATCTTTAACTTCATCCCAAAGTGCAGCTTTTTGTAATGAATCCATCACAATCTGTTCTTTTTCTTGTTTGCTTAATTTTATCCCGTTTAAATAATAGCCAGCCAAAACATTGTCATAGATACTCATAGTAGGGAAAGGGTTAGGTCGTTGAAAAACCATTCCCACTTTACGTCTTACCAAAATAGGGTTCATCTCTAAGAGGTTCTTTTTATATAAATGCATTTGCCCGCCAAATTTAACGCCTGGAATTAAATCATTGAGTCTATTCATGGATCTAATCAGTGTAGATTTCCCACAACCGGAGGGCCCCATAATGGCGGTTACCTTTTTTCTGTAAAATGAAATGTCTATATCTTTAAGGATATGGTGTTCATTTATATGAAGATTAAAATTCTGAAGATCTAAAATACTTTTGTTTTCTTTCATTTTTTTACCACCACCTTGGCTAATATACTTAAACTTAAAACAAATAAAACTAACAATAATGAAGCGCCCCAAGCGAGTCTCTGCCAATCCTGATAAGGACTCGTGGCGTAGTTGAAAATGAGTAAAGGCAAAGAGTTAGCAGACTTGAAAATATTAACGCTCATGAAAGGGTTTCCAAATGCAGTAAATAGAAGGGGTGCTGTTTCTCCTGAAACCCTGGCAATACCTAATAAGATACCCGATATAATGCCACTTTTCCCCGACGGCAAAATGACTTTTAAGATAGTTGTATGATAAGGCGCACCCAGTGCAAAAGCAGCTTCTTTTAACGAGTCAGGAATAAGCTTAAGCGTTTCTTCTGTGGACTTCGTAACAATGGGCAACATCATTAATGCCAAGGCGATACCCCCAGAGAGTACAGAAAATGAACCCAACGGCATTACAATCCACGTATAAGCAATTATCCCCATAACGATAGAGGGTATTCCCTGTAGCGTGTCTATACATAGTCTGGTTATCTCTGGAATTCGTCCTTGTCTACTTTCTGAAAGATACACACCAATAAATACCCCTAAAGGAATCGCAACAAGCGCTGAAATCAGAATAAGCAACAGTGACCCTATAATGGCATTTGATACACCGCCGCCCATTTCTCCCACAGGTTTAGGGAGCTGAGTAAAAAACTCCCAACTAAAAGCAGATATGCCGTGGCTAAAAATATAGAAGAGAATAAAAATTAGTGGCAGCATCAACAAAGAGGACAACACCCCCATCGCCATTTTAAAAAATGCATCTTGAATCAACCTTGATTGAAGTGTTTGTGCTTTGATCATTGGGCAACCATCCATTTCTTAATAATTAGTCTGCCAAGAAAGCTAAATATTGCTGTGACAAAGAACAAGATCAGTGCCAATTCAATGAGACTTGATAAATATACGGCTTCTGATGCTTCTGCAAATTCGTTCGCAAGTACGCTAGCTAATGTATTGGCCGGGCTAAAAACAGATGTCGGAATTTTATTGGAGTTTCCAATGAGCATAGTCACCGCCATAGTTTCACTAATGGCACGTCCAAAAGACATTAGTACACCGGCAAAAATACCTGATTTTGCATACGGTAAAATGACTTTAATGATTACTTCAAATGGGGTTGCTCCTAATGATAAAGCGGCTTCTTTTAAATCACTGGGAACTAAAGAAATCACTTCACGACTAATCGAAGCTGAATAGGGAATAATCATTAAAGCCAAAACAATAGAGGAACTCAAGATTCCGACACCATGAGCTGTAACACCTATCGAACTTTCAAAGTTTCTTATCACAGGGACAAGTACAAACAACCCCCAAAACCCATAAATAATGGAAGGGATTCCTGCCAATAAATCAAGCGTTCCATTTAGAATAGATCGCCCTATTCCTTCTTTAAGGTATTCGCCTAAAAATATGGACAACCCAAACGAAAATGGTATCGAAATTATCAGGGCGAGTAACGATGTAATCATCGTCCCTAATAAAAAGGGGAAGGCGCCAAAAACCTCTTTTACCGGGTCCCAAGTGCTTTGATAGAGAAACGAAAACCCTGTTTTGTGTATCGATAATGATGATTTAAATAACAGCGTAAAAAACAACCCCACAAGCAACGCGATGGCGGTTAAACCAGATAGTAGGAGTAACTTCTTAAATAGAAATTCTTTGACCTCTACCAATGCGATAGGCTTGCGAGTTTTCATCTAAATTAAAGCGCCTTTCCAGAGTACGTTATCGACTCTATGATTTTCTGGGCTTTTTTAACTACGGATGGTGTTAACGGGGCATAAAGAAGTGGCTCCGCAAACCGTTGTCCATCCCCAATCATCCATTCGAGTAGCTTCTTGGTTTCTTGAGCTTGTTTTATAGAACGAGAGTTAAAGTTTTGTTCTTTATAACTAAGTATCCAAGTAAATCCGCTGATCGGATATCCGTATTTTGCGGAGGTGTCGGTAATAGATGCTCTCGTATCATTTGGGATTGTGGTGTTAGCTGCTTTAGCTACAGCTTCAAGTGAAGGTTCTATATATTTTCCACTTTTATTTCTTAAGCTTGCAACTGCCATCTTGTTCTGTACCGCATAAATATGTCCGATATACCCAATTGCACCGGGTGTTTGCTGTACAATACCGGCGACGCCGGCATTTCCTTTGCCACCTAACCCATCTGGCCAATTAATAGATTTCCCTCTTCCTACTTTGTCGAGCCAAGGCTTACTAATTTTCGACAAATAATCTGTAAAAATAAAGGTTGTTCCACTGCCATCAGAACGATGCACACTTACTATTCTAAGGTCAGGTAATTTTACGCCAGGGTTAATTTGTTGAATGCTTGAATCATTCCATTTTGAAATGTTTCCTAGGAAGATACCTGCAAGAACATCTGGCGTCAGTTTTAATTGAGAAACACCTGGCAAATTATATAAAATAGCGACTGCCCCTAAGCAAATAGGAATATGAAGAATGTTATTGCCGGATTCTTTTAGTGCTTTATTGCTCATAAAAGCATCGGAAGCTCCAAAATCAACTGTTTTATTTTTCAGTTGGCGTATACCACCTCCAGAGCCAATCGATTGATAGTTAATTTTGGGCCCAAATTCTTTGTGATAGGCATCAAACATTTTTGAGTACAACGGATAAGGGAATGTTGCCCCGGCTCCTTGAAGTTCGGTTACTTTATCAGATTTTCCACAGCCAACTAAACTTAGCATGAGCAGGCTTAACACAGTTCCATTTTTTAATATTTTCTTAAACTTTTTGTTTATCATTTTTTTCTCCTTTTAAAATTTAATGTTCAAATCAACTTGTACTACTGTTTGTTTGTCTTTTGTTCCATTGATTTTATCCATACTGTATAAATCAAACCCAAGCGTGGTTGTTTTTGAAAGGCCATAGTTGAAAGCTAGTTCTAAGCCTTCGACATTAGTTGCTCCACCATATGAATCTGAATCAGGAAACGTATCAAACCAGGCATCTGTACCAAGGTAGCGATAGCTAACTTTTGTTTGCCATTGCCCAAGGCCCTTTACCTTTTGGTCTCCAAACTTAATACCAGCAATGACACCTTTGTTGCTGCTACTTTTGTTGGTATTGATAACGATCTCTCCAAAGGGCCTTATAAGTGCGACTCCCATCTGATCTTTGAAATCTATTTGTCCACTAAAGACGATTGAAGAAAAATCCTTTTCTAAACCTGAGGAACCGACAGTATTCGTATTGGCAGAATGATCTAAAGTCGTGTCTTTTAAATTTTGGCTTAGATAAAACCCTACAGACGTACGTGCTTTTGTTTTGTCATTAATGATCCAATCTATGCCTGGTTGTATAGCAAGTAAATAGGGGTCTTTTTCGCTGAACTTGAGTTCATCTAGGATGAAGTATGCACCTGTAATAAACCATTTTATGTTGCTGTCTTTAGCTTGATATTTTATTCCTACACCATCTGGATTAATATCTGAATCCCATAGTAAATCGGAGGCTCGCCATAGTGGGTTTTTCATTTTTCCACCGAAAAGAGTCGTTTGATCTGATAATTTATGTTCAACAAATGCATAGTCGAGTCGAATATCGGGTGTTTGAAATGAATCTTGAAACGTTTGATTGGTTGATCTGGGGTCTGTACCACCTGTAGCTAACCCGAATTTCACTTTGCTTTTCTCGGAGATGCTACTTTCTCCACCTAATCTAAATCGAATTCTGTTTCGAACACGACTATCACTGGAATCTTTTTTTTCAGTTTGGTATCGGAGTCTTAGGTCTCCTTTTAATTTAAGAGTGGGAGTTGTATCCGTGGCGTATAGATTTCCTGTGGTGATAAGAGTGACTACTGCTATCAATAATATATTCATGTATCTTTTGTTTTTCATTAAGTTCTCCTTTTTTTATTTGATACTAGAATAGCTAAGTAGTGTTAATGGAGAATGCTTAACATTGTTAACGTTTGATTAATGATTGGATAAACAGCAAATTGAACCTTCGTTAGGGGCCTCCTTTCTGGGTCCATATCCCGACAAAAACGAGCACAAATCAAAGCTAAATTAAACTTTAGAAAACTTTGGCAAAAATACCTAAACCAGCTTTATTAATCAGGGCCTCTTTCATCGGGGAATCGAATCTCCTTTACTAGATTAAATGTTATTTTATTATTTGCTGTTAACAGCGGCTATGAATAAGGCTACTCCGTCGGTTTCAATGTGCCCGAGCTTATTTTTTGAAAAAAAAGTGTAGTATTTGTTATATAGGGTATGAGGGCCAATAAAAAGCTTCTACCTGAAGGCGAAGAAAATAATAAAAAATCAAAATATTCCAAACAACTTGGTAACACATACGGCGAGGACCAAAAGGTGGAGGTCGTGGATGCATCGTGTATGATGGCTGAGTTGTTGGTTGAAAAATATATAAATGAAGAGTTGAAGCATGAAAAAGACTGAGTCTGAAATTAAAAACGCTGTGATTTATTGCCGAGTTTCAACCAGAGATCAGGCAGAACAGGGGTGCAGTTTAGATTCCCAGCAAAAAAATTGTATAAATTTTGCGAAAAATAATGATATTTCGGTCTTGGAAATGTTTATAGAAAAGGGTGAAAGCGCCAAAACCACTAATAGAACTGAGCTCAAAAAATTAATGAAGTATTGCCAGAAAAACAGGAAGTATATTTCTGCAATTATTGTCTATAAAGTGGACCGTTTAAGTAGACATACTGGTGATTTTCAAGATTTACTTTTATTTTTTGGAAAGCTAGAAATCAGAGTGCTCTTTTCTAGCGAGAATAATGATGAAACTTCAATGGGGAAGTATGTTCGGAATATGCTTAGTGCAGGGGCTCAATTTGAAAATGATCAGCTAGGCGAACGCACCCAAGGTGGAATGCTTGCGTGTTTGATGGACGGAAGATGGCCTTGGCGACCGCCATTTGGATATCGCCCAAATAGAGATGAAGAAGGTAAACCGAAACCTCTTCAAAATGAAAAAGCATGGATCGTACTAAAATGTTTTGAGCTAATGGCAACAGGGCTATATAAACAAAAAGACATTGCAAAAGAGTTGCTAAATGATGGGGTTAAAATATCTCATCAACTTATTAGTAAGATGCTAAGAAATCCTTTTTATAAAGGTATTATTGAACATCACTGGCTAGAAGGTCCTGTAATAGGAAAACACCAAGGTATAATTTCAGAACATCTGTTTTTCCAAGTTCAAGAACGACTTAAAGGGAATAAACCGCTGGCCGTTCCAAAGTCACGCAACAATCCAGATTTTCCTCTTCGAAGGTATATTATGTGTCATCACTGTGAAAACCCTATTAGCGGGAGTTTTTCAAAAGGTAATACTACTAGGCGGGCTTATTACCACTGTAGTAAATGTACAAAAAAAGAAGGAAAAGGGAATAGAATCCCTAAGGATATATTTGAGGAGGAGTACTATAAACTATTAAAGAGGATTACACCGGACCCTAAGATAATCAAGTTATTTGAGACTATTGTGAAGGATACCTGGAAGAGAAAACAAAAGAATCGTGTTTTGTTAAGGTCAAAATTAATCAGCGACTTAGAGAATTTAGAGGCTAGAGAAGACTACGTAAGAAATCTAGTAGTAATAAAAGAATGGGAAGGCGATGACCTAAAGAAAGAAAAGGTTGTTATAAACAAAAAAAGGCAACGCTATACGGAACAACTTCTTGAACTAGATGAGCTCGATAACGATATGGGAAAATGCGTAGATTACTGCACAAAGTTTATGTCAAACATTGCAGACCTTTGGAAAGATTCTGAGCTTGATTTGAAGCAAAGGTTCCAAAAGTTGGTTTTTCCCCGTGATTTGAGCTATGCCAACAAAACGTTTTTTGGAACCTCAAAATTGAACCTAGTTTTTAAGATGTTGAGCACAGGTGGAAAAAAAGAATCTTTATTGGTAGCCCCAGGGAGAATCGAACTCCCGTTGCCTGGATGAAAACCAGGTGTCCTAACCACTAGACGATGGGGCCAAATTAAGATAGAAAAGAAATCTAACTAATTTAGAAAAACTTAAGATATCATAGCCCAAAAAGAAATTCAAATACGATTGCCTTATAAAAACTGTAAATAGGCCTGGTTTTTAGACTCATCAAAATAACTGTAGTTTAATTTTTCAAGAAATTCAGAGAATTCTGTAGTTTCTCCTATAGGGAGTTGAATACCTACAAAAACTCGACCATATGCAGAACCATGATTTCTATAGTGAAACATACTTATATTCCACCGGTCACCCATAGTCTTTAAAAACTCCATTAGGGCGCCAGGTCGTTCAGGGAATTGAAATCGATACACTTTTTCATCAGTGAGTACCTTTGGCTTACCCCCAATCATATGCCTAATGTGAAGCTTAGCCAGTTCGTTGTCAGTTAAGTCAGTATAATCGTAACCTTGTTCGTCTAAATTGCGTTCAAAAGCAAGTTTGTCATCAATTCCATTATCTAGGCCAATACCTACAAACAAATGCGCCATAGAATCGTCACAATACCGATAGTTAAACTCTGTGATCGATCGTTTTTTTATAAATGTACAAAACTTCAAAAACCCCCCTTTTTCTTCTGGGATGGTAATAGAATAAATCGCTTCTTTTTGTTCACCTACATCCGCACGTTCTGCAATATGCCGCAGCCGATCAAAATTAATATTGGCTCCACTATTTATACAGACTAATTTTTTGTCATTAAGTGATTGTTCATCAGCATATTTTTTTAAGCCGGCTAATGACAGAGCTCCAGCTGGCTCAGCAATTGTACGCGAGTTTTCAAAAATATCTTTAATAGCTGCACATATTTCGTCAGTAGACACTAAAACAACATCATCTATAAACTCTTTAATCACTTTAAAAGGTAACTCACCAATTTGTTTTACAGCAACACCATCAGCAAAAATGCCAACCTGTTTTAAAATAACTCTCTCTTTTGCGTTTAATGCCGCAAACAAGCAGGCTGCATTCTCTGGTTCTACGCCCACCACTTTAATCTTAGGGTTTTTATATTTAATAGCCGCTAATATACCTGCGAGTAATCCTCCACCACCTACAGGAACAAAGATAATATCCATATCTGGTGCTTGTTTTAATAATTCCAAACCTACTGTGCCTTGGCCTGCAATAACAGCTTCATCGTCATATGGATGTATAAAGGTAAGTCCTTCTTTTTTAGCTAATTCCTGGGCATGCATATAGGCATCGTCATACATATCTCCAAACAAAACTGTTTTTGCACCATATGAAATGACAGACTTAACTTTAATTGGGGGCGTAGTATTAGGCATTACTATGGTCGCCTTAATACCAAGCTTTTTTGCAGAATAAGCGACACCTTGAGCATGATTCCCAGCAGAAGAAGCAATAATTCCGCTTTTTAACTCATCTTTTGTAAGTTGAGAAATTTTATTATAAGCACCTCTTAGTTTAAACGAAAATATAGGCTGTAAATCTTCTCTTTTAATCAAAACTTCGTTGTTACACACTAATGACAGATTCTGCATTGGTAATAAGGGGGTTTCAATAGCAACATCATAAACTGATGACTCATTTATTTTTTTATAATAATCTTCTAATTGTTTATTCTGCATTGTAATTTCACTTCTCCCTTATAATAAATGTCCATTGGATTTCAACCAAGTATGCGCTTTTTTATAGTCTGGCAGTATAGACTCAACTAAGTTCCAAAACGACTTTGAATGATCTAAATGAACTAGATGACAAAGCTCATGTACTACTACATAGTCTATAACTGTCATTGGGGCTTTAACCAATTGTATATTTAGGGAGATATCACCATTACTGGAACAACTTCCCCAGCGAGATTTTAATTTTTTAACTTTAACATTATCTGGCTTTGCTTTAATAAATGACTCATAAATACTGACACGATCAAATAAAATATCTTCTGCTCTTTGTTTGTACCAAAATTGCAACTGCTTTTCGTCAGTCCCAGTAGGAATAAATACGCTGGAATCATCAAAAAGAATTTCAGAAATTGAATCAGATTCTCTTAAATCATAAAGTTGGCCAAGGTAAATAAATTGAGTCTTAAGCAGTGTTTCTTTTTCTTCAATATTTTTAAACATTGCAGATTGTTTTTTGTCGATCCAGTCTTGGTGCTCGCTTACAAATCTATCAATCTTTTCTTGGGGGAGAGTATGAGGAACTTGAATAACAACTTCAGCTTTAGAGGTAACTTTTATTCCTAAAGTACGACGACGTTTTGATCGTTTAAGAACATATGCGGACTGACTCATTTTAAGACAACTGTTGTTGAATTTTATTTAATGTTTCTTCGTAATTAGACGTTTTGAAAATGGCTGACCCCATGACTAAAGTATCTGCCCCTGCGTCGGATACTTTTCTTACATTTTCCAAATTAATTCCACCATCAACTTCTAATCTAATATCAAGTCCAGTTTTATCGATCATATTTCTTACAGTTGAAATTTTGTCATAGGTATACTCTATAAAAGATTGTCCTGGAAACCCTGGGTTTACAGACATTAATAAGACCATGTCACATTTATGTAGAACGTTGTCTAATACAGAAATAGGCGTCGCTGGATTCAAAACTATACCCGCTTTACAGCCACCAGCCTTTATCAAGTCTAAGGTTCTATCAACATGTTCTGACGCTTCATAATGAAAAGTGATAATATCTGCTCCAGCAGCAATAAAGTCAGGGATCAAACGGTCAACAGGCTTAACCATTAAATGGACATCGATAGGCGCTTTTATTCCATATTTTTTTAATGCTGAACAAACTAAAGGGCCAAAAGTTAAATTAGGAACATAATGATTATCCATGACATCAAAGTGAACTAACGAGGCTCCTGCATCAAGAACAGATTGAACATCAGCTCCTAAATTTGCGAAATCTGCAGAGAGGATTGAAGGGGCAATAATCAAGTCTTTTTTCATAATAAATATATACTATCAAAAATTGTTCTTTTAAAACAGTTTATTCTGATGTAAAATTAAATTTAATTGTTTCCAAATTACAAAAAAAAGAATAAATAATGAAAAAATACACAGTTTATGAAATTGAAAAATTGACTGACGGCAAACTTTCTAAATACAAACTTACTAGAGCTATACATAGCGGTGAGTTGAAAGCTGAATCTGTTAAAAATCAAAGAAAAGGTAGAGGTACCCCGAATTTTTATGTATATGAAGATGAACTTAAAAAATACCTAGGAATTGTTGAACAAGAAAAAAATCGAAAAATTGAGATTTATGATGCTAATGAATCAAAAAATAGAAGAGCTACTGAAATTAACGATACCGTTCAGACGCTAATGGATAATAATAAACTCCTAATCGAAAATCAGTCTTACAAAATTGATGAACTGCTAAACAGAATTCAATTATTAGAAAAAGAACAATCTCAAATCTTACCTTTACTTCACGAAAATAATAATGATAAAACTAAAGAAACTGAAAAGTCTGAACAGCGACGAGAATTACTTATGGAATTAGCTCAAAAAGACTCAATTTCAATTGACCGCAAACAAACTATCTTCAAAACACTTAATAAACTCGCATAAAAAAACTGAAGCTATGATATTATGTTTCCCACATGAAAAATTGGCTTAAAGAACTTTATAGAAATATTTTCCCTTCAGAATGTACAGAATGTAAAACCTTACAAGAAAGCCCTATTTGTAAAAAATGTATTCAAACTCCATTCAAAGATATCCACATAAAAAAGGTTATTCTTTCAGACCAAGTTCAGGGCGATTACATTTTTAGTTATAATTTTGAATTGATTAAAAAGGCATTGTATTTGATAAAATATCAAGCAAATAAATCTCTAGCCACATTACTCTCCTCCTTAATAGCTACTCTAAATTTGTCTCTTAATGACAAGATTGTAATACCAATTCCAAGTTCTAAAGATCGTGAGAAAGACAGAGGGTTCGACCATGTTCTCAGTCTTTTTGGAGGGCTTTCAAATAAACATTCGTTGTCTATTTTTCCTTGTTTAGAGCGACAAAATAACACGCCCCCTTTAAACGCTTTAAACAAACAAAAAAGACAAGATCTTCTAAAAAATATATTTAGACCAAATAAAGACTTGAACTGTAATTATTTATACGAAAAAGAAGTATTGCTAGTCGATGACATCATCACAACCGGAACAAGTATGAAGGAAGCTATAAGCGTTATAAAAGAATTCAAACCAAAATCTATTTCTGTATTATCAATGTGTTACACCGAACTAAATCATGACTAAGCTAAGGAAAGAGTCGATAATAATTGAGTTAAAAGGAAATAAGTATCCAAACTATAATTCTTTAATTACTAGGCTTATTGACTTTGGATATACTAGAGTAAACATGGTCTTAGACCCCGATGAGTTTTCGGTTCGTGGGAATATTATTGATATTTATCCTGAATCTCACTCACATCCCATTAGAATTGAATATGACGATGATATGATTGACCGTCTCAACTCTTTTGACACTCACACCCAACGATCCTTATCTAAACTTAAAAATACTTCTTTTTCAAAAGTTGATATAGACAGAAAAAAGAAGTTCTCAAAACCAGAGACTTTACACTCAACAGACTTGCTATCAGAGTTCTTTGAAGGAGACTACATTGTTCACGAAAAATACGGTATAGGGCAATTTATGGGTTTAGAGAGAAAGAATTTTTTAAATAAAGAGGTTGAGTATATTGTTCTTAAATATCATGGGGACGACACCGTATTTGTACCACTTACTCAACTTCGGGATATTTATAAATATTCTTATAATAATGACCTTCCTAAGGTTAATAGTTTAAATGATGGTGCTTGGAAAAAAACACGAGCAAAAGTTAAAAAAAGCTCAGAAAACCTTGCTAAGGATATATTTATAATTCAAAAACTAAGAATTCATCAAAAAGGATATTCTTTCAAAGAAGACACCGTAAGGCAGCTTGAATTAGAAGGTAATTTTGAACATGTGCTAACAAAAGATCAAGCAAGTTCTATTGTTGAAATAAAAATAGATATGGAAAAATCAAAACCAATGGATCGTTTAATTTGTGGAGATGTTGGATACGGAAAAACAGAAGTTATTCTAAGAGCTGCTTTTAAAGCCTTAGAGAGTGGTAAGCAGGTTGCACTTCTTGTCCCAACTACAATTTTAGCTGAACAGCATTTCAAAATATTTAACGCTAGATTTAAACCCTTTGGATACACAGTGAAAGTGTTATCTAGATTCAGACAAAAAGGACCTCAAGAAGAAACAATGAAAGAGCTTAAAGAAAATAAATGTAATCTCGTAATTGGAACACATCGTATCTTGAATAAAGCAATAGAGTTTGCTGATCTGGGATTAATATTAATTGATGAAGAACAACGTTTTGGAGTGTCGCATAAAGAAACATTAAAACGATTCAAGAAGTTAGTAGATGTGATTTCGGTTAGTGCAACGCCTATCCCAAGAACCCTTTATATGTCGCTTACAGGGACAAAAGATATTTCTGTAATAGCAACTCCTCCTAAATCAAAGAAAAACGTTCTCACTTATGTTGGGCCTCATTATGACAATATAGTAAATAAAGCCATTAAAGATGAACTTAAACGAAAAGGACAAGTATTTTATATCCATAACCGTATCCAGAGTATACATAGTATTAAAATTAAATTACTCAAACAACACCCTGAAGCGATTATCAAAGTTGGGCATGGGCAATTAAACGAAAAAGAATTACAAGAACTTTTAGTTGATTTTTTAAATAAAAAGATTGATATCCTTATAAGTACTACAATTATTGAAAATGGTATTGATATACCTAACGTAAATACAATTATAATCGACAGAGCTGAACAGTTTGGATTGTCTCAAATACATCAACTTAGGGGTAGAGTAGGGCGATCAGACATTCAGGCATATGCTTATATTCTATATTCAAAAAACAAGAAACTTACTAAAAAAGCAGAAGATAGACTACAAGCCATTAGAGAATATGGGTCTTTAGGTTCTGGTTATGAACTTGCTATGAAAGACCTTGAGATTAGAGGCGCTGGAAATCTGCTTGGTAAAGAACAATCAGGGCACATTGTATCTGTTGGTTTTGGCCTTTATTGCAAACTTTTAGAACACTCAATAAATGAAGCAAAAGGTATTACAACTAAGTCTAAAAAATATATAGATGTTCCAATGGATTTAATTACAATTAATCCACAGTACATTCCAAACATTAGAGAGAGACTGAGTATTTACAGGCGGTTACTTAGGTTACAGAAAAGAGATGATATAAAAGGAATTTTAAACGAACTTGAAGATAGATATGGAGAATGTCCTAGTGAAATATATGAGAATTTTGAAGCAATTAGTTCTTACAGAGAATAATATAAAGGAAAATTAAAGGGGGGTTATTTTTGCCTGCTCTTTTTTTTATTACCGCCTTCTTGGCGTTCTTGAACAACTTTTAAAGCCTCTAAAATGTCTTCCGTCATCTGTTCAGCATATTCTTCAGGATCGTTTGTTTCACCCATTGAAAAGGCAATTTCAGCCATACCTTTTGCAACATCTTTAATCTTACCCTTTTTAAGCTTAACTTTTTTCTTGTTAATGCCCAAAATGACAGATGTTGCATCTGCTACATTTATCTGATTAGAGTTAAACCCTTGTTCAGAATCGAAACTTTTTCTTCTAATATTGCCGAAATCCATGCTATCTCCATTATACACTAAATTAGGTTTTTGTAAAAAATACTTACTTCCAAAAAAGCTATGATTAACTTAATTAGAAAGCATTTAAACTTTTATTATTACGCAAATAAAACACCTTGTAATAACTTAAGTCTTCTTTGAAGTTTGGCGAAATAAAACGTTTAATTTTTTCATCAGATTCAAATATTTCTGGATGATTTTTAAATAAGACCGACACATATAAGTATTTTGTTTCTTGCTTGATGTCTACGCCTCTAAACCGCTCATTAATAAAATCAAAAGAAGCATTATTTAACTGGGACTCAATAGCTTCAGATGTGTAGGGTTTTTGGTGTAATTGAGGAGAACTAAGGTCCCCATCAGCTAAAGTAAACAAAATACGCTCATCATTATATAAAAATAGTATTTTTTTAATATCATTCAAACTATACATTTCATTAAATACCGAAATAATCTTCAAGTCTTTGTAAGTGCTACTCTTGGTATTTAGATCACTTGTAGTATCAATTGGGAATTCTTGTGAAATATAACTCATTGCTGCAATATTATGAACATTAATCCAAAATGAAATTTGTTCTTGTTTAGTCCTAAATACAGTGTAATCAAATTTTGAAATAAAACGGATAACTGTCTTGAACGTTTGGCTAGATTTAAGGCTAGAGTAGTCTACTAGTGTAGATTTCATCCTATCTTGTGTTTCAATTTTAGTATTTTTAGCTAAAATATTAGAGTATAACTTTTCATAAATGGGCGTAGAGTACAAACTACCCGTAAACATCACAAGTATTAACCCTACTAAATAAAAATATAATTTGTGTTTTACCATATTACTAATATACCCTTGAATGCGAACATATAAACCTATATTATAACTGAAAATCAAATGAATATGTAAAGGGCCCCAAGTATGCTTACAATCGGAGAGCAATCACCAAGCTTCATGCTTAAAAATGAATTTGGAGAAGAGATTAGTATTTTATCCTTAAAAGGTAAAAAGATTGTTTTGTTTTTTTATCCTAAAGACGACACGCCTGGATGTACAAAGGAGTCTATAGAATTTTCTGAAAAACTCAAGCAATTTCATAATAAGAACACGAAAGTAATTGGTGTTTCAAAAGATAGTGTTGAGTCACACCAAAAGTTTTGCACCAAATATGATTTAAAAGTTACTTTATTAAGTGACCCTAGTTTGAAATTAATTAAAGCATTTGGAGTATGGCAAGAAAAGAAAAATTATGGAGTTACTTATATGGGGGTTATACGGTCTACTTTTTTGTTAGATGAAGAAGGCGTTATCGTTAGTACTTGGAAAAATGTTAAAGTAAAAGGACATGTAGAAAAAGTACTTGATGCCGTACTAAAGACAGATTAGCCTCTATAATAGGCAATGTTGTTTTCAGTTTCAAATAATCGAACTTCGTAGAGCATAGAGTTTAGCTCAGTTTTTATAAGAATCCCCCAAAATACTAAAACCATATTTTCAACTGTTGGATTAACGGACTTAAACTCTTCAGTATCCAAGTTTAAGTGTTTGTGATCAAAAGGATCAAGAATCCATTTTTTAATGATTTCTTTTAAATCAACAAGATTAATAATCATACCTGTGTTTGAATCAATATCAGCGTGTACTGTTACTTCTAAAGTATAATTATGCCCATGTCCATTTTTATTATTACATTTATCAAAAATACGTTTATTTTCTTCATCACTTAATGCGTCGCTATGAAGTCTATGTGAAGCGCAAAAATGTTCTTTCCTGACTAAAAATACTTTACTCATAATTAATTATTACAGTGAATTTCAATGATTTCACCTGTAATCTTCCTTGATTTATTTGTATCAGCTAAAAATAAAAAAGTTTGTGAAATATCAGATGGAGTTGTTGTTGGCGTAAAGTCAGGAAATGCCTTTCTTAGCATTGAGGTGTCTACAGCTCCAGGAGCTATACAATTTACACGTATATTAAGAGGTCTACCTTCTACCGCTAGTGCTTCAGTAAGGCCTATAACTGCAAACTTCGAAGCCACATAAGCACTTGTTCCAGGGAATTTCTCAACCCCTTTTACTCCAGCAATTGAACTTACATTAATAATTGTCCCCCCGTTTTCTTTCATAGAGATAAAGGCATGTTTACTACAAAGAAGAGTGCCTATAACATTTACATTCATTAATTTAGAAAGAATTTCAGCATTAGTATCCTCAATTAAATTGATACTTATTACAGCTGCATTATTTATTAAAATGTCGCAGGGCCCAAAGTGTTGTTTTGTTTGTTCAAATAAGTGCTTAACATCTTCTTCTACAGAAACATCTGCCTTTATCGCTAAGATATTGGTGTTTCCAGTTTCTTTTTTTATGGCTTCAGCCTTATCTTCTAATACGTCTTGTGAAGTAGAACAAATTACAACTTTAGCGCCTTCTCTTGCAAATAGAGTCGCAACAGAAGCGCCGATACCTCTACTTCCGCCTGTAATAACTGTAATTTTATCTTTTAAGGACTGACTCATTATGGCATAATTGTATCACAAATGGACAAATTACTAATTAATGGATTTATAATCGATGCAAAAGTTGGTATCTATGCAAGCGAAAAACTTAATACTCAAAAAATTCAATTTGATTTAGAAATTTCTACATCTCTTAACAAAGCAGGTAAGTCTGACAATATTAGAGATACGGTTGATTATGGACAAGTGACACGTGTAATAAGAGAAATTATTAATACTTCAAATTATAATTTACTAGAAGCTCTCGCAGAAGACATTATTGAATCGCTTTTTGTAAATAAAATGATTGAAAGAGTAAAGATTTCAATACTAAAACTGGACGCCATTGCCGACGTCCAGTCTATTGGGATTTCAATTAAAAGAGAAAGATAAGATTAGTTTACCATTCAAGAGAACCAGACTGATATTCTCTTACCGTTCCTTCAAAAAAGTTAACTTCAATCATATTTCCTTGTGTAAGCTCATCTAACCATAGGTATGGATTTGATGAATTATAAGCCTTTTCAAGGCCTATAGCTTGTAATCGAATATCACCAATGAACTCTAGATATTGTCTGATAGTTTGAGGTGTCAGACCTAAAATTCCATCACCAATACAACTAATCCCCCAGTCAATTTCCATTTCAATAGCATCCATAATGTTTTTTCTAAATGTTGCTCGAACTTCTGGAGTCCACAACTCTGGGGCCTCTTCTTTAATCGTGTTAATAATTTTTACAAATAGCATCACATGGAGGTCTTCGTCTCTGTTGATGAATTGAATCATCTCTTTTGAACCTGGCATTTTATTATGCCGTCCAAAGTTAAGGAAAATTAAAAATGCACTATAAAAGAAAATACCTTCAAATATATAGTTTGTAGTACATGCTTCTAGGAACAGTTTTGAGTTTTCAACACTCTCAGTAGTAAATCCTGGTATCGCAATTTTATACATAGATTCTAAAACGCGTTTGTTTTTGTAATACAATCCTTTGTCTCTTCTATATAAACCATATACTTCTTCAGGTTCAAATCCAACTGCTTCTATCATTACAGAATAACTATCTACATGTAAGGTTTCTTCATAAATTTGACGAGAAAGAGCTAAACTAATCTCAGGACTAGTGATGTGAGGTTTAATGACTTCACTCAAAGAATTTACAAGAAGACCATCAAGGTTTGAGGCAAAAGCTAGGGCTCTCATAAATGCCGCTTTTTCTTGCTCATTTAATTCACCAGCTTCCCATTGTTCTTTGTCTTTCTGAAATGACACTTCTTCAGCAACCCAGTTATTACGTTGCATATTTTTATAAATTTCACGTGCCCATGGATGTTTTAAAGGAGATACTTGCATAAGTCCATCGTCAACACCATTGATAACCCGCCTACTATTAATAAGCTCGGCATTAGTCATTCGATGTTCTGAAAAATCCCCTTTAAATGAATCATTTCGTCTAGTCACGTGTATTTCTCCTTTTACTTGTTTCTTTCTTTCTTAGTCTTTTTTACTGGCAAGCTTCGCAGTCTGCATCCATCATTGTTGTTAGTGAAGGCGCTACTATAGGGCTTGCATCAATTATTTTGTTAGTACGTTTTGGTTCAGGCTCTGAAGCGATAGTATTTGTCTCTACCATTTTTGTAACCTGAGTAGCTCCCAAGCTTCTTAGATAGTACGTAGTTTTCAACCCTTGTTCCCAGGCGGCCATATAAAGCTCACTTAGTTGTTTCCCACTTTGAGTAACTACAAACACATTAGTAGATGCAGATTGGTCTATCCATTTTGCTCGTAGAGAAGATGATTTGATAATCCATTTCATATCAATTTCAAAAGTTTCTTTATATTTGGCCTTTATCTTATCAGGTATCATCGTAATTTCTGAAATAGATCCATTATAAAGTTTCAATTGTTTGAGCATATCATCATTCCACATATTCATTTTCTCTAAATCATCAATCATGAATTTATTCATAACAATGAAGTTTCCTGAAAGATTTTCCTTCATATACATGTTCTTATAAGCAGGCTCAGTACAAGGATAAACTCCACAAATATTGGAGATTGTCGCAGTAGGTGCGATAGCCATAGTATTTGAGTTTCTCATACCACATTCTTTGATTTTATCTCTAAGCGAGGCCCAATCTAAAGTGCGATTTCTATTAATAGTAACTTTTTCACCACGTTCTCTTTCAAGAACATCCAAGGTATCAATAGGAAGAATGCCTCGTTCCCATTTACTCCCCTTATAAGTTTCATAACTTCCACGCTCTTTGGACAAGTCTGAACTAGCCGAAATAGCGTAGTATGAAATCATCTCCATACTACGATCAGCAAAGGTCATACAGCCTTCAGACTCATAGGAAAGCTCTAATTGATAAAGTGCGTCTTGGAATCCCATTAGACCTAGACCAACAGCTCTATGACGCAGATTAGCGCGTTCTGCTTCAGGAGTAGGGTAGTAGTTATTATCTATAACGTTATCTAGCATACGTATGCCAGTAGTCACTGTTCTTTTAATTTTTTCTTCATCAAGCTTTCCATCCGTAATCATTTGAGCCAAATTAATACTCGCTAAATTACATACAGCCGTTTCATCTTTTGAGGTGTTTAACGTAATTTCTGTACATAAATTTGAAGAGTGAACAACACCAACATGGTCCTGTGGACTTCTGATATTACAGGTATCTTTAAACGTAATCCAAGGATGACCTGTTTCATATAACATCGTCAAAATTTTTCGCCATACGTCTTTAGCTTTTACTGTTTTTGATCGACCTATATTTTTATTTTCATATTCAATATACTTTGCTTCGAAAGCCTTACCTACTAGGTCGTGTAATTCGGGCGTGTCTGAAGGACAGAAATACGTCCAATCACCATCTGCTTTTACTCGCTTCATGAAGAGGTCAGGAATCCAAGCTGCTGTATTAATATCATGAGCTCGACGTCGCTCGTCACCTGTATTTTTCTTGAGCTCTAAAAACTGTTCAAAATCTAAATGCCAAACTTCCATATACGCACACATTGCGCCTTTTCGTTTACCACCTTGATTTACGGCCAACGCTACATCATTAAAGATTTTAATAAAAGGGATTACGCCTTGAGATTGTCCGTTTGTTCCTTTAATTTTAGAACCAGTAGAGCGAATATTAGACCAATCAGTTCCAATGCCGCCGGCCCATTTACTTAATTGTGCATTGTCAGAAAATAGCTTAAATATTCCATCCAAAGAATCGTCAGCTATATTTAAATAGCACGAGCTCATTTGACTATGAATAGTCCCACTATTAAATAACGTTGGGGTAGAAGAAACTAAGTCTAAGCTTGAAAGAACATTATAGAATTCTATAGCTCGTTCTGTTTTGTTTTCTTCTTTTAATGAAAGTCCCATGGCGACTCTCATCCAAAACCACTGAGGCAATTCAAATACATTCATATCATCAGAACGATCTCGTAAAAGATATCTGTCTTGTAAAATTTGAGTACCTAAATACAAGAATTTCTTGTCTTTGTTTACGTCAATTGCCTCACTTAAAGTAGGTAAGTCAAAGTTTGCCAGTTCAGGATTTAACAATTCATAAGCGATTCCTGAATGAATATAATCTGTAAATTTGTCTTTATACTTCTGGGCAATAGTATCTGAATTAACTCTGTCAGAAAGAATTGATGTGTATAAAAAGTTTAGAGCGATTCGAGAAGCTAAATATGAATATTCATAATGCTGTTCTATACGGTCTCTTGCCGATGATAAAATTAATGCATTAATTTCTTTCTGTGAAATTTTATGATAGACCTGCTTAGTTATAGCCGCTAACATCTCAGAAATTGAGACTCTCATTAAGTCCGGAGCTAGTTGGCGTAGCCGTTCTTCAATTATAGTAGAATTGAAAATTACAGTATCGGCATCTCCAACTTTAACTTCTAGTGTTTGTTCTTTTATTTGTGATAATACTTCTGCTTCACGTTGTTTGGAGTGAGTACTTCTATATAAGATGTAATTCTTTGCAATCTTATAATAGCCGCCCTTCATTAAGTGCTCTTCTACAAGATCTTGCACATCTTCAACTCTAATAACTTGCTTATTGCTGTAACGTTCAAAAACATCAGAGATAATTTGGTCAGCTAACATGGAAACGGTATCTGGAGCTGCTCTACTTTCGGATAAAAAAGCCTTCTCTAGAGCTCTTAAGATTCTCCCTTTGTCAAAAGATTGAGTCTCACCATTGCGTTTAGTAATTGTTTTAAATAATTCCATGCGAATTATCTCCTTTCAAGTATATATATTTAGAGTAACTGCCCCTTCAGCAAAATCGGAGTGCGATAAAAACTGCGCTATTTAATCTAGTAAGAAGTTGTTTAAGATTTAGTGTCTTTAACATTTATTATTCTAGAATATTCTCATCAAAAATCAATAATAAATGCATTGAAATATCCAATTGCAAATGCGTAATTTGCTTTAGGTACAGCATATACCATCAAGTATTTAATTTTTCTTGTAGGTTAGAATTTCACTGTGAAAACGACTTGTTTTTTGAACTTTTATTTGCCTTTATGCGTGAGCCTTTATTCCTCCACAAGTCCGTCAATAAATTTAAATAATTATAAAATGTTTGACGTGTTTTCAAGACGGTCTGTCTGAAAACATTATGAGGAGTTTGATGTACTGCTAGTATTTAAACTAGATTGTGAGTTGAGAGCTTTCTATCTCGGAAAAAGGAACATCATCATCAGTTGCTGAGTTAGCATCTGATTGAGTCTTAGCAAAGGATATGGCCCGACCAATTGTTTTATTATCTAAAACGTCTTTGGTATCAGCATTAGAAAAATGATCAGCTGATTCTTGATAGGCATCTGTATCTTTAATCGATTCAAGTAATTCGGTATTCTTATCATTCTCATTAAATGTTTCGAGGTATTGGAAGAGTTGATATCTCATAGTCATCTTAACTAATTTAAGATCCTGTTCAGACATTTCTGGATTCGCATCTTTTACATTTTTAAATGAAATTGATGAAGAGCTAAACCAAATTTGAAATTGCTTAGAAATCGTTCCTGAAGCAAGAGGGTTATTATCTACAAGCCCCTTAATTTCAGAAATAGATTCAAGTGCATCAAAGCTACCATAATCTTCTACAAGGCTCAGCAAGGATTTAACAATGCGCTGAAACTGAGTCACACTAAATAAGTTGTCAGTACTAATAGAATTTATCGACGACATCAGTTTAGCTCCCTGCATAACCAAGCTTTTAACAAGCTCGGGTAAGTCTGCTTCTGAAATTTGTTCATTAGATTCAACCTTAGCTAGGTTGCTGTTGGCATCAGCTTCCTGAGTATTAATTGGATTATTTTGAGCTAAGTCTGTCAATGAGTTTTTAAGAGTAGCTTGGAATGAAAATGACTCATATGCAAAAGACCAACTATTTGAATCTGCTTCTTCTGTTTTTTCGTCACCTGAAGTAAGGAGTTTATTATAAAAGTCGTTGATAGGATTGTTCATTTTCTGATTGTTATTACTGATAGGGTTTAGCATGTAGTTCTCCTTATTTATACTTCATATAGAAAACGGAAATAATGGGGCTGATAATGTATGGAAATATTATGTTCTAAAAAAGGTCAGGTTTATAAGATTAATAATTAGATTGATCTAAAAGCGTCTTATGAAGGTGAGGGAACCTTTCATGAATGTTTTTTGCAAACAAATAATCTAAATGAGAGATAGACTCAGGGCTATGTCCAAATGTATGCTCCCAGACATCCCAACGTTCCATACAATAATAAACAATGGGTTTGTTGTTATGAATTTGAGTCATTGGAGAAAGATCATCTTGCTGAAGTCCTTTTTTAAGTTCTTTAAAGAAAAGGTCGTACATTTGATAGCGTAAGGGCTTCACATATCTTATTTTTCCATCATCACCTTTAACCATTTCTTCAGCAGTTAGGGCAGATGCAGGGAAGTTCTCTTCCATTTTCTTCTTCATTTCTGGGTTAAAACGTAAGCTCCCTACAGAAATCCAGGCAATACGGTCAGGAGTTATATGTTTGAAAACGTCTGACAAAAGGTTTGTATAGCCTTGCTCCCATCCTTTGTAATAAATCATGGGGTCAAAGTGAAGACCTACCAAATAACCCGCTTCAGCAACTTTTTTCATTGCTTTTAAACGATTCTCTAGTGATGCCGTTCTATGCTCTTGTTCGTTAACTATTTTCTCTGAATTTAATGACCAAGATACTACCGTTTTTTCTTGATGATCCAAGTCCAGAATTGAGTCTACACAGTCTGATTTTGTTTTTAGTTCTAAAAGAACATTATTTAACTTTGCGAATCTTGGAATTAAAGCCCTTGCTTGCCCTGACTCTTCTTCAAGAGCCAAACTGTCACCCAGTTCCCAAGTCCCAATTCTAAAGAGTCGCCCTGGCTCAAGATCAATTTTCTCTTTTACTTCATTAACTAAGGCCTCGTTGTCGCCAACAACCGAAGTAGTACCGTCATTTAAATAGTTTTGAAGAAAACAGTAGGAACAGTCAAACGGGCAATTACTGACAGATTTAAGTACTTTTACATTGCAACAAATATATTTGTCGCTAATAGTGGCACAGGTGTCCATACTTTCACCCTGTTTTGGGTTTACTTTAAGTACACGTTTCCCTTGTCGGTAGTCAGGGATTATATCTTTAGTCTTAGAGGTTCTTAATTTAACACCAAGTTTTTTTAACTCGCCCGCCGCGTCAGAGTCAATCTGACTTGTATCTATGGAAATATCAGTAAAGTTTCGTTTCATATTAATTAGTGTATAAGGACTTTTGTATTATTTCTATAAATATATATGTTTCGTAATAGTAGTATTCCCTATTCCAATTTTTACTTGCGCAGCATTTTTAAAATTAATTTACACAAAAACAACTACAAACTATCTATTATTGACGATACAGTATCCATTTCTTGATCGTTAGACAGTGTCGTTAGTTGCTTTTTTAAGTCTTCTTTGCTTCGACTTATTATTGAAATCTGTACTTCTTTATTTTCTAAAGCCGGATCCCATTTAATGGATATACCCTTAGGTAGTTTTGCTGCTAAGTTAGTAATGATTTTATTTTGTTCAATTAACGTTGGCAATAAAAGGCTTTTAAGATAGTTCCTAAAAGTAAGCGTGCGTTCAGCTTCGGTTTTACTTGCTTCTAGTAATTGAAGAAGGGCTTTATTCCCCCAAAAAGAAGCTACCTCGATTTTATGTTTTCTTAGATAGTCATGTACACCATCCATACACTCAATAAAAACACTGGCTGAAAAACTAAACATAGAAAACCTAGTAGAGAACGAGTCAAGGAGCGCTGTAGAAAATCTCGTTAATTGATAAGCTTGTTTTAAAGAAAACTTCTTCTCTTCACAAAAAGATAATATTTCAGAAGGAAGCTCCATTACCTTTAAACATTGTCTAAAAATATGTTCTTGCGATGAAAAGTCTAATAGGGGTAAAAATCGATTTATTAGCGTCACTCTTGTTATATCTAAGTGAGAATGAAAAAACTGAATTACTTTGATTCTTTGAATGAGTGTTAGGCGGCCCTTTAAGCTTAATAAGCGACATTCTATTGCCGACTCCAGATCTACCATGTCTTGCAACATAACCATAGGGATGTCGTTGATTTTTAGGTCCCTCGCAATCAGTAATCGTTGCTGACCATCAATAAGCAACTTATCTTTCCAAACTATAATTGGAGAAAGAATTCCATTTTCTACAATAGAAACGCTTAATTTAGAATTGGGTTCTACGGGCACTAAGTTTTCAAAAAATGAAGATAAGATATTTTTGGTAATGGTGTCGTGAAGACAATTTTGTAATGACATAATGAGAAAGTCTAACACAAATGCAAAAAACTTTGAGCCTCATCAACCGCATCTAATTTCTGTTATAATCAAACTCAACAAAATCACAAAGGGGTTTGCCATGTCAAAAAAAACAATAAATTGGGATCTTTCTAATCTTTTCAAAAGTATTACGGACCCAAAAATTGCAACAATTCTTACTAAAGTAAAAAAAGATTCTTTGTCATTTCAAAAAAAATATAAGGGCAATATAAAGTCTTTAAGTTCAAAAGAACTAGCAACGTCTTATAAGGATCTTGAGAAAATGCTAACACCTTTTTACAGAGTTTCTCAATTTGCCTCATTAACTCAATCTACAGACGTAGTGAACGACAAAATCAAAGTATTGGTTAATACTATTGACGAAGTTGAGTCTGAAGTTAGTAACTCAATTTTGTTTTTTGACCTTGAGCTTGGCCAGCTTTCTCAAGCAAAGATTAACGCTCACATAAAAGCAAAAGAACTTAAAAACTTTGCTTATAGTGTTAAACGAAGTAAAGAAACGGCTCAATACAACCTTACTGAAAAAGAAGAACAGCTTTCAAATTTGAAAGACCTCACCGGATCAGATGCTTTCAAGCGGCTATACGAAGAATTAACCTCATCCTTCGAATTTGATTTTAAAGTGGATGGCAAAAAGAAAACCATGACAGGTAGCGAATTAAGAGCTTTAAGACTTCATAAAGATCCTAAAGTTAGACGAGACGCAATGAAACTTTTTTATAGTCGCTATGAGGACAATAAATTAGTGCTTACTCACACATACAACAACGTTATTAAAGAATTTAATATTGAACGAAAATTACGAGGCTATAAAAGCCCGATTACTGTTAAAAACATTGGAAACGACTTAGACGATAAAGTAATAGACGTTCTTCACGACATAACAACGGAGTCTAATAAGCTAGTACAAGAATATTACAAGATTAAAAAGAAAATTCTAAAGCTTGATGACATGACCCTCGCTGACATCTATGCGCCTATGTCTCAAAGCGAATCAAAATACACTTATGATCAAGCAAAAACCATGGTACTTGATTCGTTTAAACGTTTCGACAAAGACTTTTACGATATGGCTCAAACAATGTTCAAAGAAAAACGGGTAGATGTATATGTTAAAAAGGGAAAACGGGGCGGAGCATTTTGTTCGTCGTCTACACCTGATGTTAATCCATATGTATTACTAAACTTTTTAGGAAAACCAAGAGATGTCGCTACGTTGGCTCACGAATTTGGTCATGCAATTCACGCAATGCTAAGTCAAAAACAAAGTTTATTTAACTACCATGCTATTTTGCCTTTATGCGAAACAGCCTCTGTTTTTTGTGAGATGCTGGTGACAGACAACCTAAAATCAACTTTGAAAACAAAAAAAGAAAAGATCAATTTACTCACAGACAAACTTGAAGACATCTTTGCAACTAGTCACAGGCAAAACATGTTTTCACGGTTTGAAAGAATCACTCACGAAAAATTAACTGATGGGATAATGAGTACTGATGAACTTTGTGACACCTACAAAAAAGAACTTAAATTAATGTTTGGTAACTCCGTAAAAATCCCAGAAGAATATAAGTGGGAATGGTCTACAATTCCACATATATATGAATCGCAATTTTATGTGTATTCATATAACTTTGGAAACCTTTTAGTATTCGCACTTTATCAAAAATATTTAGAAGAAGGTCAGTCTTTTATCCCTAAATTAAAAGTTTTTTTAAGTAGCGGAAGTATAGATGATCCTAAGGTCCTTTGTGATTTAGTAGGTGCTGACATAACTAAAAAAGCATTTTGGCAAAAAAGTATTACCTATATTGAATCTCAGGTAAATGAGCTCAAGGAACTATGCAAATAAGGGCGTTACTTTTATTATTTGTTGTTTTTACCGGCAGTGTTTTTGCTAATAATTTAATAGTAAAAAACGCACCTGTATTACCCTATACGATCAATCTGGTACCCACTAATAAAAAGTTAGTAGCCTTAACCTTTGACGATGGACCTCACGTTAAGCATACAAAGAAAATACTTAAAATACTGAAGAAAAACAAAGCAAAAGGCACCTTCTTTTTAATCGCAAATCAATGTGAAAAACACCCTGAATTAACAAGATCAATCTTGAAAGGTGGTCACGAGGTTGGGAATCACTCTTATGCGCACTTGCCATACCCAAAACTAAATAAAAGTGATCGATTGATCGATATAGCTCAGAGTCAAAAAGTGTTTAAGTCTCAAACTGGCACTTTCCCAAGATATTTCAGAGCGCCATATGGAAAAATGAATAAAGAAAGCAAGTCAGTCATTAAGCGTTTTTTTAAACATCACATTTCATGGACGATCGACCCTAAAGACTGGGAAGAAAAAAAAGAGAATGTGACAGAGTATATTTCTCAAAACATTCAGCCAGGAGCAATAATTTTATTGCATGAAACAAATAAAGATATGTTAAAAACATTACCGTTACTAGTAACTGAACTTAAATCTCAAGGGTATTCTATGGTTACTATTTCTAAGTTACTTGAAGAATATGAGACTTACTAGGTAGCCCTATGCTAAACTTTTAAAAGAAAATCAAAGGAGAATATTATGGCCGACAATAGTTTTGATATCGTTTCTGAAATAGACTTACAAGAATTAGACAATGCCATTAACCAAGCATTAAAAGAAATATCAAATAGATATGATTTAAAAGATTCAGACACAGAAATTAAATTTAATGAAAAAGAACTAACTTTGAATTTTGAATCAAGTGACGATTACAAGTTAAAGGCTGCAAAAGAAATTTTTATTCAAAAAGCCATTAAGCGAAGTATTTCGCCAAAAGCATTTAAAGATGGAACTGTTGAGCCCGCATCTAGCGGTCGTGCTCGAGAAGAATTAACTATTCAGCAAGGTATTTCTAAAGAAAATGCAAAAATTATTACTAAAGCGATTAAAGACTCTAAGTTAAAAGTAAATACTCAAATTCAAGGTGAACAGGTGAGGGTACAAGGTAAAAAATTAGACGAGCTACAAGCTGTTATGCAAATGCTAAAGGAAATGAATTTAGAATTTCCATTGAATTTTGTTAATTACAGATAAAGAAAGGACATACGATGCAAATTAACGCTACACAAATTAGAGAAGGAATGATCCTTGTTATTGATGAAGAATTATATAAAGTAAATTACACCATTCATAGAACTCCAGGTAAGGGCAACGCGTGCATGCAAACCAAACTAAAAAATATTGTTAGCGGACGTAATTTAGAAAAACGATTTCTGTCTAGCGAACGAGTAGAAAAAGCTGTGTTGGATACCCGAAAAATGCAGTATTTATATAGTGATGGTGAAGGGTATGTTTTTATGGACAATGAAACATTTGATCAGATTACGCTTTCACAAGAATTAATGGGGGAGTCCAATAAATATCTTAAAGAGTCTGACAACTACTCAGTTACTTTTTATGAAGATGGACCTGTTGGAATAGAATTGCCAAAAACTATTGAGATTAAAGTAACAGTAGCCCCACCTGAAGTTAAAAAAGCGACAGCATCAGCATCACTAAGACCTGTTGAACTTGAAAATGGAATGACTGTAAATGCACCTACTTTTATTAAAGAAGGCGACATGATTAAAATAAATACAGAAACCAACGAGTATTTAGAGAGGGTAAAGTCATGAGTGAAAATATAAAGTCTGAAGGAGAAGAGCAAGCTCAAGAGCAAGAAAGTATTCAGGTAGACATTGATGAAGAAACATCTTTTGGGAAATACGCTAACTTAACATTGTCATTTTTCTCTAGAGAAGAATTTATATTAGACTTTGCCTTCTTGCAGTCTCAGATTAAGAAAGCCAAAATAAGATCCCGAGTAATATTGACACCTAAAAATGCTAAAAGACTTGCCGATTTACTAAATCAACAAATTGAAGAGTACGAAGAAAAGATAGGCCCAATTACAGGAGAGGCTCAGCCACCACATATCGATCTTAGTATTAATTAATGGACTTTCTTCAAGAAGCCATTAAACAAGCTAAAATTGCAGGGGAAAAAGACGAAGTACCTGTGGGTGCTGTCATCGTGAAAAATGGTGAGATTATAGCAAGGGCCCATAATCAAGTTGAAGAATTAAATGACCCCACTGCACATGCAGAGATCCTCGCTATTAAAACTGCATGTTCTCAATTAGGCAGTAAAAGGATCCCAGGATGTGAACTATATACGACCTTAGAACCGTGCCCTATGTGCGCAGGCGCCATTTTGCACGCTAGACTAAAAAGTATTACCTATGCAGCAAAAGACTTTAAATGGGGCGCTGATGGATCTATTCTCTCGTTTATACAGTCAAATACTTTTAATCATCATTGTGCCTCTGAGTTTATCCCAAGCCATGAGTATTCTGAGTCTATAAAGCAGTTTTTCAAAAATAAACGAAACTCCTAAATGTTTTAAAAGAACATAATGTTAAAGCAACTTTTTTTGTTGTAGCACAACGCGTTGAAGAGGAGTTACACCACTCTATTTTAGACTAACAACTGGGCTCGTATAACTCTACTATTTCTGAATATGTTATTAGACGTAAAACCTGGAGCTATTGTCCTATTTCACGATTCTAATAAGCATTTACAGGACATCTTCCAATTATTATTGAACACCTTAAGAAAGAGGGGTATCGGTTTGTAACTGTCTCTGAGTTATTAAAAGAAGCGCTCTGAAATTATGCTTATCTATTGTTTCTATCCAGGCTCAAAGTTATAGTAAGCGTTATGAATAAGCCAAAACTCGCTTTTTATACACAGGGCTGCAGATTAAATATTTCTGAAACAGCCACACTAGAGCAATCATTTTCAAATGAAGGTTATTGCGTAGTCCCATTTGAAAATGGGGCAGATATTGTGATTGTTAATACCTGTACCGTTACAGAAAATGGTGACAAAGACACTCGGCGTTTAGTTAATAAGATCAATAAAATTAATTCCAGTTCTAAAATTGCGCTTATTGGGTGTCAGTCCCAAATTTTAAAAGAAAAACTTTTTGAATTAAAAAATGTACAGTGGGTTATTGGAAACGCTGAAAAAATGAACTTAGCCCAAATTATTTCTGAAACTAATAATGATACCCCAGTGATTAACACAAAAAAGCTGATAAAAAAACCGTTTACAATAAAAACCAGTGCTATAGACAAAAAACATACTCGAGCCAACCTAAAAATACAGGACGGATGCGATTTCTATTGCTCTTTTTGTGTTATTCCGTTCGCAAGAGGCCCAGCAAGGAGTAGGATGTTTGAAGATATCATTAGAGAAGCCATAGAACTGACTGAAGCAGGACACAAAGAAATTGTATTAACAGGCGTTAATATCGGTACATATGAGCACAACAATCATCACTTTTTAGATATATGCAAAGCGTTAGTAACACTACCTAAGCTTAGTAGGTTACGAATATCGTCAATCGAACCCACTACCATTCCTAACGAACTTTTCGACTTTATGGCAATAGAACCTAAGATGTGTCGATACCTTCATATTCCGATTCAAAGTGGAAGTAATACTACTTTAAAAGCAATGAGTAGAAAGCATTCTACAAAAGAATTTATCGACACAGTTCAATATGCCTACAAAACAGTCGAAGACATTTGTATAGGAACAGACGTAATCGTTGGATTTCCAGGCGAAACTAAGGCAAACTTTGATGAAACAGTAGCGACCTTAATAACTCAGCCGGTACATTATTTTCATGTTTTTAGTTATTCAGAACGCCCACTGGCTAGAAGTAAAAAAATAGAGGCGATTGTTGATAGTCAAGAAATTCAGAGACGAAGTAAGGTGTTAAGAGAGTTAAGTAAAAAGAAAAAAGGTGACTATTTACAACAATTTATTGGCAAAACTGTATCTGTTCTGTTTGAACAAGACAAACATGGCTACTGGAACGGACTTACTGATAATTTCCTTAGAGTTAAACTGTCTTCTGAAAAAAATCTTAAAAATGAATTCTTAGCCGTAAAATGCAATAACGTTGAAGACCTTAGTCTCACCGCTATCAGTCTGTAATCTGTCCCCCTCAAGCCATATAGTGTTGCCTAAGCATAACCTTTAAGCCATAATTAGGGCCATGAAAGAAAAAGTATTTATAGAAACATATGGCTGTCAGATGAATGTTTATGACACGGAGCTCGTAAAAAGTATTCTCACTAAGCACAAATTCTCCATAGTGGACAAAGAAGAGCAGGCAGAAATTGTTATGCTTAACACCTGTTCTGTAAGAGACAACGCTAATAGAAAAATATATAACCGTGTTCACGAAATTAAAAAACAAAACCAAAATGCATTAATAGGCGTTTTAGGATGTATGGCCACTAACTTTAAAAAAGACTTATTAGACAATACTAAACTCAAAATAGACTTTATTGCTGGCCCAGACAGTTACAAACAACTCCCTACATTAATAGAGGATCTTAGAGAAACTAATGAAAAAACTTACGATATTAATCTTTCAGAGTTTGAAACCTATTCAGATGTTTACCCCGTACGAGAAAAAGGTGTAAATGCCTGGATTGCTGTAATGAGAGGATGTAACAACTTTTGTACATTCTGTGTCGTCCCTTACACAAGAGGAAGAGAACGAAGCAGGGATCCTTTAAATGTTGTAGAAGAAGTAAAAAGATTAGTGTCTGAAGGTTATAAACAAGTAACCTTACTAGGCCAAAATGTTAACTCATATAAATTTGAAGATTTTGACTTTGCTGACCTTATAAAAATGGTAAGTGACGTAGAAGGCGTAGAGCGTATTAGATATACATCGCCTCATCCAAAAGACTATCCAACAAAACTATTAAAAGTTATGGCAGAGCGTGACAATGTTTGTAAACAATTACATATGCCACTTCAAGCCGGAAATGACAGAGTCCTACATAAAATGAACAGAACTTACACCAAACAAGAGTTTCTGGATCTTATAGCTCATGCAAGAGAGATCATACCAAACGTCAAAATTTCTACAGATATTATTGTAGGATTCCCAACAGAAACTCAAGAAGAGTTTGAAGATACTGTGGAAGTTATGAATAAAGTGAAGTTTGATCAGGCTTTTATTTTTAAATATTCTGAACGACCAAACACAAGGGCCGCTCAAAAATTTCCTGATGATGTTTCTGAGCCTGACAAAACAAAACGTATTGTAGAGTGTGTAGAATTACAAAAAGAACACTCTCTTGAAAGTAATCAGTCAGAAATAGGAAAAACACATATGCTTTTAATTGAAGAAGAGTTCTCAAAAAAGAATCCTGAACTTGCAGTCGGGCGTACAGATTGTAATAAAGTGGTTTCATTTCTTCGAAACAACAACAAAGTAGGCGACCTAGTCCCTGTGAAAATCACCCAAGCAAGTCCTCATGGTTTAAGAGGCCTACTTTAATTCAAGCCTAAATTTCCTTTTTTTTTAATAAAAATGTTTAAAGTTTCAAAATCATGGGCATATATCTATTTGGTAAATAGTGCCTAAATCAAGTCGCTCAGCTCAAGCTGACTGACTAATACTATTTTGAAAGGGGGTGCAACAATGACTTTACAAACAAAAACGTTAGCGTTATCGGGTGGAGTTACCTATGGTGTAGTCGTGTTTGTTTTAACACTTTTAACTACTATGTTAGGTATCGGGGCTCCGTGGATAACATTCTTTCTTGATCTACCACTATATTCTTTGAGTATTATGGGTAGTATCGTAGGATTTTTATACGGATTTATTGTTGGGTATGTTGTGCTTTATCTTTTAGGTACTTTATATTCGTTCTTTGACAGCTAGTCTGTAAACGAACAAACCATCCCTAAAATCAATACAATAATGCGTTGATTTTAGGGGTTTTTTTATTTTTTTTCTTAACTTTTTTTTTCTAACACTTTACAGCTGTCCTTCTAGTCGATTTAATATAGAGATAATGATTACTAAAGAAGATGTACTAGAAAAGTTAAAAACTATAATAAATCCTTCAACCAAAGAAACACTTGTAGACTCAGGCCTTATAAAAAATTGCGAAATTAATAATGACACGCTTACTTTACGACTTGACCTACCAAAGCACCTAGAACAGCAACAAACCCAATTTAAGGCCTTAATTAAGCATACCCTTAGTGAATTAAACGATATCACCTTAAATATCCAAGTAAACATCCAACCCGAAGACAACATAATTACAAACGCTCACCAAAATCATCTAGAAGGAATAAAGAACATTATTGCCGTTTCTAGTTGCAAGGGTGGAGTAGGTAAGTCTACTGTATCTGTGAATTTAGCTTATACACTCAAAGAACTAGGCGCCAAAGTTGGATTGTTTGACGCAGACTTATACGGTCCAAGCCTACCAACAATGGTAAATCGCCATACACCTCTTGCAATCGACGATCATCAGGTACAACCTATCATTCACGAGGACGTTAAACTAATGTCATTTGGGTTCACTCAAGACGAACATAATGCTGGTCCAGCCATTTTAAGGGGGCCTATGGTGAGTCAAATTGTTCATCAGTTAGTCATGCAAACAGTTTGGGGTGATCTAGACTATTTAATAATTGACCTACCACCTGGAACGGGAGACGTTCAGCTTACTCTTTGCCAAATTCTACCTATCACAGCCGCCGTTATTGTAACAACACCTCAACACATTAGTTTTATAGATGTTGTTAAAGGAATAGAGATGTTTGATACCTTAAAAGTCCCGGTTATAGGTGCTGTTGAAAACATGAGTTATTTTGAAGATAAAGATGGCCATAAAAGCCATCCCTTTGGAAGTGGTGCACTTGACCATTTAAAAAATGAGTTTGGATTTAAAAACACACTAGAAATACCACTTGAAGGTGAATTATCTCGATGTGGTGACGCTGGTACTCCTTTTACCCTAACTCACAAAAATCATAAAATTACGAAACTTTTTAAAACCTTTGCAAAAACTATTAAATCTGAAATTGAGCTTATTAAAACTAAAGGGATCAACTTACCAAAGGTTAGTTTTGACCAAGACAATGGAATTCTAATTGCCGCTTCAAATAATGTGCCTTATTACATCAATGCAAAACGATTAAGACTTGAATGTAGAAGCGCCTTAAACAAAGACGAATTTACGGGTACACCATTAGTTCAGCCGTCAGACATTCCAGATGATGTTTATCCATTAAGTATGAACCCAGTAGGTAATTACGCTCTCGGTATTAATTGGAGCGACGGACATAGCTCCCTTTATCCTTACGATCAATTACTCTCTCTGGTATGAACAGTTATGCACTTACCCCACTCATCGCACTCATTGTTAATTTAACGTTATGGATTTTAATTTACTCAGGAATTAAGAAAACACAATCAAGCACGTCATATCAATTATATATAGGATTTGTAATTGGATTACTTTTTTTTGAATTCTTAAATCTTTCAACAATTAATGTAGCGTATAATCTAATTATCCTTAAATATCAATCCATATTTTGGTTACTTTCACCATTATTATTTCTCAATTTTCTACACACACTTAGAAACCATAAAATGCTCCCATACTTTAAAATTATATTGAGTTTATTTGTTCCTGTTATGATTATATCGACGCAATCTAACTTAGTCGTAGCAGGCGTAAAATCCTACTATTGGGGAAATGACCTTATTGCAGGTCCTTTGTTTTTACCTTTATTAGTAGTAACGTTTTTAATTCCAATTTGCATGACCATTGTCTACCTATTACTTATTATTTTTAAAAAATCTAGTAGTAAAGTTGCCACTAAACAGAGCATATATATTCTTTTAGGAACAATTTTAACAGTCGCTGTAATTAGCTTGTCAGACATAATTCTTCCCCATGTTCTTAGTATCAATAAATTCCCTAGAATTGGAGCTTCTACAATCACCATTCAAGTGCTATTTATATTTTTTGCAATATTTTTCTATTCATTATTAGAAATTAAAATAGACCGAGCTGTTGGTTATATTTTTAGACATTCAAGTAACAGCATATTAATTATAAACCCAGACAGTACGATTAGGTATGCAAACCATTCCGCAAGAAAATTATTAAGTGTAAATAATGAAGATATATTTGGGACAAAAATATCAAATATATTAAAAAATGATGACGAATATAATATAAAGTTTAACTTTACCAATAAAAAAGTCTGGATTGGTAATGCAAAATCTCTAAAAACGTACCTAATCTCCCAAATTACGGTAAGAGACTGGAATATTGACTATGGAAAAATTTTACTAATCAAAACTACAAGAAGAGACGTAGTATGAAGTTAGCTGCATTAATTCCATTAATTTCTTTTATTATTAATCACACATTGAGTATAAATTTAATAACAAAACGAAAGCGCCATTATATATATTATTCTTCTCTTCTTTTTATGATTAGCCTATCGTGTACATTATTGGTTTCTTTTTTCATTTGGTCTATAACTAACTATGACACATTATTAACGCTTATTAGAGTGCAAACTTTATTTTGGTTCCCACTAGGCGTCTTTTTTCTAAACTATATTTACGATTTAATAGAATTAAAACGTCCAAAATTTTTTTATGTTTTAATATTTATAACAGTGATATTTGGGGGTATCGCGGCATTTACTTCTTACTTTATACCGGGAATTGATATCCAAGCAAATTTACCAAGGGGACTTCACACTAAAGAATTCATACTTGGATTTACCTTTTTTGTGTTTTTCCCTACGATTTATGCCATTTATTTACTAATAAAAAATATGCATGATATTAAACATAAAACCCCTGTATTTTTAAGATACCTGTTTCTTGTTAGCATCCTTGTCCTAGTATTTACGTCACTATTTCTTTTATACTTACCTTTTATTTTAGACACACAACTAACCTCAATCGGAACCACTATCATTTTACCTGTATCTATAAGCATATTTTTAACAACTAAGTATATAAATTTAAATAGTATAGACAATAAATCAACCGCAAAGTTTTTATTCGACGAAATTACTGATGCAATCATATTAATAGACGATGACTTTTATATAGTCCAAATAAACCCTACCGCATGTAAATTATTCAAAACTAAAGAAAAAGACGCCTTAGATCTACATATAAATTCTTTAATTATTTCAAATTCATATTCACCTAATCATATCTATTTTGACCAGAAAATGATTCTAAATATAGCCGACCAATAAATACCCGTTATTTTGAAGCAAACAGCACTAAAAGGCTGGGAAGACGTAATTTATGGAAAGCTAATTCTGATCAAGCCGCCGTATCGAGAAAAAAGCAAGTTAATAGGAACAATTTAAAAAGTTTTTAAGTAAGGTTATCCCATCTGGAGTGCAAATTGACTCTGGATGAAATTGAACGCCATAGATCTCATATTTTTTATGTTTAATAGCCATAATTTCATCATCATCATCAGACGTGGCCAACACTTCGAGATCGCTGGGAAAAGCCTGCTTATCAATTACTAGAGAGTGGTATCTAGTCGCAGTAAATGGATTAGGTATAAAACTAAAAAGAGGTACATTTTTATGACTTACTTCAGACGTTTTCCCGTGCATTAATCGTTTAGCTTGCACAATGTCGCCACCATATATTTCGCCTATACATTGATGCCCCAAACAGACACCAAGAATAGGAACCTTACCTTCGTATGCTTTTATAAGGTCTTTTGATATGCCTGCCTCTTTAGGCGTTTTTGGACCAGGGGATATTACAATATACTTAATAGGAAGTTTATTTAGCGCTTCCAAAGTCACTTTGTCATTTCTATACACTTCAATGTCTTGGTCAGAAATGCGTCCAAAGTAGTCTACTAGGTTGTATGTGAATGAGTCGTAATTATCTATTATAAGTATCATGAGTCTTTCCTAAATTTATGCATTGCTGAAAGGCAAGAACGTAGTTTGTTTTCTGATTCTTTCAATTCCATCTCAGGGATCGAATCGGTTACAATTCCTGCCGCCGCTTGAGTATACGCATGATTGTCCTTTACGTACATCGACCTAATAGTGAGTGCCGACTTCATATTTCCTTTAAAATCCAAAAATACAATTCCTCCAGAGTAAAATTCTCGTTGAACGTCTTCAAGTTCAGTGATTATTTCCATCGCTCTAATTTTTGGAGCTCCAGTTACAGTTCCAGCAGGAAATCCGTATTTTAGGGCATCAATAGCGGTGTTTTTATCTTTTAACTCGCCTGTAACATCTGAGACTAAATGAATGACGTGGGAGTATCTTTCTATAATCATAAGTTCATTCACAGTAACAGTCCCACTTTTACACGCATGGGCAATTTCATGACGGGCTAAGTCAACCAACATGATGTGTTCTGCTTTTTCTTTTTCATCATTTATTAACTCATCTTCTATCTCTTTTTCAGTTCGAGATTTAGAAAACCGTTTTCGAGTACCTGCAATGGGTCTTATGGTCATGGTTCTACCATCTACATTTACTAAGATTTCTGGAGAAGCACCAATTAGTGCTTCGTCTTTTAACTTAAGGTAAAACAAAAAGGGAGAAGGGTTTTGATATCGTAAGTATCTATAAAGCATGACATTGTTGTCACCATCTTTAAGTTCTATGGAGCAACGTCTTGAAATTTGAATTTGAAAAATGTCACCCTTGGCTATGTAGTCTTTACACTTTTTTACATTTTTAATAAAAGTCTCATCGTCCATGTTACATGTATATGGAATAGGCTCATCTCTTTCGATAAGTTCAAATGGTAAAATAACATCAGGCAATGGGGATACAATTCGTAGTTCAATGTCGGCCAAATTTTTTAAAGCCTCTTCATAAACACTATCTGGGTCTTTTTTCTCAAGCTGATCCGCTATGACATTCCTAACAATAGTTAAGGTGTTAAATAAATTGTCAAAAATCAAGACTGAGCGAGGCATAATAAATGTGGCTAGAGGAGTATTAAGGTTTCTTTTCTCAGGAAAGTCTACATCTTCAAGGAATTGTACACATTCATAAGAAATAGTGCCCATTAGTCCGCATTGAAAATTAAGAGCATCTTCACTTTTTTGGTGGTACTCTTTTAAGATAATATCTAGGAAATCATATAAGTTTTCTGTTCGTTCTTCTTTTTCACCATTAGCATAATCCAGTGTTATTTTGTCAGGATAACAGTTAATAACAACATGAGGGTCAAAGGCAAAATAAGAGTATCTGTCATATTTGGAATGTTCTGAAATGCTTTCTAAAACAATGAAATAGTCTTCGTCTAAAAAGCGATGCAGCACAGACACTGGAGTAGCTACATCTAAGACTATTTTACTATGTAGTGACACTACTTTTTCAGTTGAATATAATTTATGAAACTGGTCTTTAGAAAGATTTAACATGACGAGCGTAGTATACCTCAAATAAGGGTAAATGTGTAAGTTTCGAAGTGACGTCTAAATAATTAACTCGGATTTTTGTCCAATGCTTAGATTATTTTGGAAGATGTTTCGATATATTAACTGGTTTTGGTGAGCCTAAATCTTTAACAATTGCTTTTTGGAGATTAGCATCACCCATAGTTTTAGTACTAAACATTTGTACTTTAAACCGAGGTAGTTTAGGTTCATCATTTTTAGGTTTACTGGCCATTTTTTGTACTCCTTAGTTCTAATATCGAGTTTGAGGATGAAAATAATGCATCGAAGTATCATGATACAACTATACTCATACAAGATAATATATACCCATTTATAAGGTTTTTTAAACTGTTAGAGGGCTAATCACTATGAAGCGTAGGCGGAGGGGCCCTAATTTAAGAGTTTGAATTAGTTGGGCTATTCTGATAACTTTTTATGAATGGATAATATAAATCAACGAGAAACGATTTCCGTTAACGTAGGCGGAGTTAATATCGGAAGTTCACATCCGATTGTTATTCAGTCGATGACAAATACCGTTACCTCAAATATTGAAGCTACCACTACCCAAATCAAAGAGCTAGCTGACGCAGGGTCAGAACTCGTGCGAATTACTGTAAACGACGCAACGGCTGCTGAAGCTGTGCCTGAAGTTATTAAACGATTACGTGACGCTGGGTATAACACTCCTATAGTAGGAGACTTTCATTATAATGGACATATTCTACTCGCAAAATATAAAGAAACAGCCCAATTACTAGCAAAATACAGGATTAATCCTGGAAACGTGGGTAAGGGTAGTAAGCATGATGACAATTTTGCAACAATGCTCAAAGTAGCAATTGAACACGACAAACCAGTACGAATTGGTGTTAATTGGGGGTCCATTGACCAAGAATTGCTGTCTGGTTTTATGGAAGAAAATGCAAAACTAGCAAACCCTAAAGAAGTGAGAGCTGTTTTACTAGATACTATGGTAAAAAGCGCTGAGTTAAGTTGTGAGTATGCTCATAAAATCGGAGTACCTAAAGATAAAATTATTGTTAGTTTAAAAATGTCTGAAATCCAAGATGTAATTAAAGTAAACGAACGATTCGCAAAATTAAATGACTATGTAATGCATCTAGGCTTAACCGAAGCAGGTACTGGTGTAAAAGGCATTGCCTCATCAGCAGCGGCCTTAGCTATTTTACTTCAACAAGGTATTGGTAATACTATTCGTGTGTCATTAACCCCTGAACCTGGAATACCTAGATCTAGAGAAGTTGAGGTTTGTACTAATCTTTTACAGTCAC
>QFBU01000049.1 GCA_003265975.1 Candidatus Marinamargulisbacteria bacterium SCGC AAA071-K20 | reverse complement strand
CCCTTGTAAGCCAATAGCGCTTACCACTGTAAATGCGGCTTCTGAATTGCTTACTCCATCAGGAATTTTAGCAGTTAGATTTTTAGGCACACACACATACTCAGCGTGAGCACCGTTTGATAAGACTCTGTCTCCGACTTTAAATTCGGAGACTCCAGCGCCTACTTCTTTTACAATACCTACGTTTGAATAGCCGAGTGGAATAGGAGCGTCTAGTTTGTTTTGTACGGCGTTTAGAGTTGTGATTAGGCCATCAGTTTTAATTTTTTCTATGACTTGTTTGACCTTGTCTGGTTGTTTTCTTGCTTTGTTAATAAACGACGATTTACCAAAGTCTACTAACATTTTTTCGGTGCCGATAGATATTAATGTTTCTTGAGTTTCTATTAAAAGATGTCCAGATTTGAGTCTAGGCACAGGTACGTCTGCTAGTTCAGTATTTCCATTTTTCAGGCTTTGTAGAATTTGTTTCATAGTGCTCCTTTATCTAAATCAATTCAAGAGCGGTTTATTATATCCTATATCTCTTTTATTTTCTTCAAAACCTCTTTAGGTGTGATTAGTTTTAGGCAGACATTGTTTTCACAATTGTCCCACGATTTAGAGAAGTAACATGGCCCACAGTTTACGTGCTTGTTGAGTATAGTGACATGGTCGCCATACGGAGCGGTGATATTTTCATCGGTTGGTCCAAATAAACAGAGTACGTTTTTCTTAAGTGCAGCGGCAATATGTAGTAGCCCTGAGTCGGATCCTAATACTAGGGTTGCGTCTTGAATCGTTTGAGTGGTTTCTAATAAAGACAGGTCTCCAATTTTATTTAATACGTTTGGAGATGTGTTTGAAAGTTGGTCTTTTAGTTCTAAATCGTCTGGACCACCTACTATGATTATTGTGAAATTGGTTTCTTTAATTATGAGAGAAATGAGGTCGTTGTAATGCCTTATCGGCCATCTTTTTTTTGTTTCTGTTTTTCCACAGCCGGGATGAATTACAATTTTTTTTTTGAGAGATGACGAGCTGCCATTTAACCAAGGAAAGTCTGGCATAGTAAATGCTTTTTTATACACGGTTTCGAAGAGTTCTTTGCTTACTTCAACCTTATGTTGTTGGTTTGAATTAAATACGGTGGCGTCGAACTCGGGAAAGTTTTCTGGTTTGTCGTATAAATAGGGGTGACAAAAATATTGTTTTGAAACACCTAAGAGCTTAAAAAGTAATTTGGTTTTTTTATGTGCAATGCCTATGCTGAAGGCTTCTCTGATGTTTAATCTCATAAATAGTAATTTGTAAATATCTTTTCTAGTGATGATAGTGGCTTTTTTGAGCGTGCATATACTGCTTAGTAATACTTGTTTTTCTAAGTTAGACTTTACAGTAATGACGATGTTATTTTGTGTGGACTTACACACATTATAAATAAAAGGGATGTATTGAATGACATCGCCTATGCCATGGTGACATAAGAGAAGTGTTGTTGCTTGAGTGTTTTTTTTAGGCAATAGCATTAATTTTCTATGGTTTTATACAACGTACTGTAGCGGTCTGCAATAATGTCCCAAGAGTGGAGAGTAGCAAAGTCTCTACATTTTTGTTTTGCGGTTGGATTTTCAGCGATCCATTTGTTTTTTAAGGCCAGTTCAATAGAGCTGCCTAGTGCGTCGCTTGTATAGCCTTTACTTACCAATGTGGGCTCTAGTTGAGTTAATATTTCAGGGTTAGCTCCGTTTGGAGAGGCTACTACGGGCACACCACAGGCTAATGATTCTAAAGTGGAGAGTCCGAATCCTTCTAGCGCTAGGCTAGGCATTATAAATAGAGATGCCGTTTGATATAAATGTGTAAGGTCTTCTTCGCTTACAAATCCTTGTAGCTTTACATTCTCATTTAGGTTTTGGTTGTCTATTAAGTTTTGAAAGGTGTCTTTGTGACTCCCTTTACCTACAATAACTAGCATAATATTTGGGTCTTTTTGAATCAGTTTAGGCATGGCATCAATAAGATGGTGAATGCCCATTCTAGCTTCAAGGCGTCGTACCGTTAAAAGAACTTTTTTGTTTTTGGGTAAACCAAATTTTTCTCTGAGTGAGTCTGGATTCTCTGCCGGTGTGAATCGTTTAATGTCGACTCCACCAGGTATTATTTTTACTTTATTTGGGTTTAATTTTTTTTCTTCACATTCGCTTTTCATATAGTTACTGAGTGTAATTACAGTAGTGACTCGTTTGATCATTGCGCCTTGTAGTTTGGACAACACTTTAACAAACAGAAATAAAATGACTTTTTTAAGTAGTCCTCTTTTGTGTTTACTGTGTTTAATTCCCACCTCTAATTCTTTGTCGTATGGGCCATGAAATGTGTAAAGGCTAGGGATGTTAAAGTTTTTTTTGAGCATAATAATACCCGCCGAGCTTAGCATGTTGTGGTGGTGTATTAGATCGAATTGAGTGGTTTTTAGTAAGTCTTTAACTATCTTTATAGGTTGAAGTGCTCGGTAAGTAGAAAACTTTAATCCGTGATGTGGGTTTGCAAAGCCAATGATTCGCATGCCATCTACTGTTTCGTCGAAGTTAGTGTTGTTTTCGCTTTGAGAAATTATTGTGAAGTCGTATCCTTTTTTTTGGAGACGTTTATTGATTTCATAAATGACGCGACCAGCGCCACCCGTTGAAAATGGAAATGTATAATCACAAATTACGAGTACTTTTTTAGGTTTCATTTTTACCCTTTTTTAATGTTGAGAGTTTCTTCAGAATCGAGTTGTAGAGTATAGCATTGAAACCTTAAGAAATAGCCTACTAAGAACCAAAAATAGATACTAAAGAGTCCTGTTAGAAATGAGTTTGTTAGCATTTGAAAGCTAATTGTAGTGAGTATCGACTTTGAAAGTATAGCTACTTTGTGTTCTTCATCTGAAAAGTGGAGGGGCTTTTTTAATATCAGTAAAATCACGAAAACTATAAAGGTCATGCTTGTTATTAGGCCACCTTCCCAAGTTAACTCAATAAATGAATTGTCTATCGTTCCTAAGGTTTCTGCTTTTAAATGATAGCCTATGCCACGTCCTGTGATCAAAATATGTGGGTTTGATCTAATGTCACTATAAATAATTTCCCAGGCTAATAGGCGAGGGTTTTTTAAGATGTCTAAATTTGAGAACCGTTTACTAAATAGTGGGCTATTAGCTAAGAAAATGATGGCGATTATAAAAGGAATTACACTTAATAATAGCCTTGATTTTTTTTCTTTCGATTTAGTTCTTAGTATCATTCCTATTATTATTCCGAGAAATAAACCAACTAACGATGATCGTGTCCCTGTTGTTAAAATACCTATGAAGTTTAATAGAAAAAGGCCTAAGTTCATGACCTTGTATGACTTGTTAACGAATAACATGTTGAATGAAATTATGGCGCCTATGGCCAACATTAGTCCTAAATTATTGGGATGACCAAATAAAGAAATGGCTCTGTAAGGTGCAATGCCCATTTCTACTTCTATTAAACTAGCTGACGCAAAGCTTGAGTTCACAAAGAATGACCATAAAAAATCGGGGTTTATATAATATTGATAAATACTTACAAGTGATAAAAATCCGGATATTATTTGAGTAACAAAAAGTACCACATAAAACTTTGCATGTGTTCTTATTGTGTTTGCAAACAGTAAAATGAGTAGCATCCATTGTAAATAACTTCTAAGGCCTAGTAGAGACGACATCCCTAAAAAATTGATAACGACGTTAATGAGTATTAAGAATACAAAAAATAAAAACCACCGTGTTAGGGATGTCTTGTTAACTTTTATTTTGCCAAAACTAAACTGTAAGTGTCTCAATAAAATGGCGAGAACAATTGTGAAGAGAAAGATGTCTTTTAAACTGCCACCTACGTTAAGCCTGAAATTATGAAGTTCTATGGGGGCTTCTAATAAGACTCTAATGAAATTGTAGAAGGGAATGTAGGCGAAAAATAGTACCGTTCCTACAAACGGGTTATATATGGTTAATAAGAAAAATAGACCAACTAAGAGTAATAAAAGGAGTCCTTTTTTAAGGATAACAAGTGCTATGAGGGTCGCGATAAATAGAAGAATAAATGATGTTAAAAGTGGTTTGAATTTGAAAGTATATAACTTACTTAGCATTATTTGGCCCCACTATTAATTTAAAATACTCTTATTTTGAGCAGGCATTTGTTTTTTTTTAGGAAGTTCTTTTAAAAAGTTCACGTACTTAAAGTAGCCAAAACTGTAGCCTATTTCACGGAAGAGTTTTCCTGTTGCTTTAAGAATATTAAACGACCAAGGAGCGGATCTATTATATTTAAATATAAGTAGTGGGTAGAGTAATGTGTATTTAAGCCCCCATTTACATGCCTGCATTTTCGAACTAATTTGATGTTGTTCGGGCCAGTAGAATCTCAATATTGGGATTCCCGAACCGTACCAGAAGTTTTGTTTTAAAAAGCTCTTTAAGTCTTTTGCTAGCGGGTGGTATGCAAATATAGTCGGGGCGATAACAATTTTCAGGCCTCTTTCTTTGATTTTATTTCGAAGGTCCATATCGGTACCCGTTTCTAAATTACTATTTTCACCGTCTATGGCATGCCACGTTTCAGCGCGGGTAGCTACGAATAAATGGTGAGCCATGTCACTTTCAGTTAATTCAGTAACTGGGAAAAATTCAGAACGATCAATTTCTCTTGCTTGCCATTTTTGGAATTTATTTGAATCTGGAGGTAGTAATGTAGCGCTGCCGACTAGCCCAATTTCTTTTTTAGTATCGTTATTAAATACGGCGATCGTTTTTTCGAGCATATCCGAACTTCCCAGAAGCGCATCGTCGTCTATAAAAAGAAATAACTGACCTTTGGCTTTAGTAACACCCACATTACGGGCATGTCCGTTTGGACGTTTTGCGATTGCTATAATAATTTCAAAGTCGGTAAAAGTTTGCTTGTTTAAGTCGTCGATTATTTTTTTGACGTTACCAGAACGGTCACCATCTCGAGATGGGATAATTATTGAAATATAAGGATTGTCTTTTGTTTGTATAATTTTAATTGGCATAATGTTCTAAACTTTTTCAGATATTATACTTACATTTACTTAATAAATACAGCGTGGAAGACGTTTTGGCCGGCTTTATTTTGAAATCATTTGAGATCTATTAAATCTATTTAAGTGGGCTTCAAACGTGGCTAGTTTTTTTAGCGTGTTCTTTTTTGTTACCTTGTAGTGTTCGGGGCGAGCTATCTCTTTTAATATTACTTGGTCTATCGCAGGAGAATAATGGCTAAGGTCTTTGTAGTTTTCTGACTTAGTGGTGATGTGAGTTGCCGTTTGAAAGTCGTATAAATGAACATTTTTATAAGGTAGCGTGGACTCCATTACCATTTTCTTAAAGGCTACTATCTCTTTTATAAAGTGTGGTTTGTCGTCAATAAATAGACAATACATTAATGACGAATACGGCGGGAAATAAATGTGGAATTGTGTATTGGGATTATTTTTAATAAGTACTAAAAAGTTTGCTCTAAAGCTAGTTTCTAATAAATTAACGTTGTAACTGCGGCCATCTTCTTCTGATAGCTCGCCTCTGTTTTCCCAAGCCTTTGAAAAATGATCATAACTAAATTTGTCTTTGTCTGTTCTATACCAATTAAATAGGTCTTCATGATCGGTAGTGAATTTTCCAATAGACTTGTTTAATACGGCATTTATTATTAGTTTTAATGAGTATTTAAACGTATCAAAATTTACGTATAATGAGAGATCGTTGAATGGGTTGTTGTCTAATAGATATTCTGGGAATTCATACGTTTTATGTAAACGAGTTGTCGATCCACGAAATGCGAAAAAATCTATTGGTGAGACTACTGTTTGTACCTCGTGTGTTTTAAATGCTTTTTGAGCAAATAAACGACTTTCGTATGCTGTACTTCCACTAACGGCTAGTTTGATGAAGTTGGCGTCAAACATTTTGTTCAATTGTGTTATAGGCAGGTTTTCAGTTAATGACCCCCCTAAAATAACGCTGTTGTAGTCTGCTGTTCTTACGGCGCCTGCGTTTGCAAAACGTTGGTTATTTACATACATGCCATCATTTGAATAAATATTAAATGGGTCTATAACGATATTGATTAGAGCAATACCAAAAAATAGTAGTGATGAGCAGAGTGTAAATACGATGATCCAGTTTTTATTTTTCATTAGAAGTTAAAATATAAGAATTCAGAGACACGGCTAAGATAAAATAGTCCGACAACAAACAGTATACTCGCCACTATGGCGGTACTGAGTTTAGGCACCGACTTTATCATCTCGGTTGAATTCTTTCCTATAAAACATGTTACTAAGAGTATAACTAAGATGATGATTGTGGTTTTGCTTGCACCGGCTTTAAATAACCAGTCAGAATTAAAAGTAACCCAGTCTAAATGTAAGAATTGAAGTTTAGAAAAAGCAGGGTGGAGAGTTAGTCCGTTAAATCCTAACATACTTTTGAATATGTATGCGCTTTGCTTTAATGAGGTTGATCTAAACACTGTGAAGCTCATATTTACATACATAAATGTAAGCGTGCACGCGAGAAGGTGTGGTAATTTTTTTAGTTTTTTCTTTCTCATAATATGGTTAGTAATTAGACCAATTCCGTGAATAAATCCAAACAGTATAAAGGTCCAAGCGGCCCCATGCCACAACCCTGCTATTAACATTGCAAGTAGGGTAGCTACCATCGCTTTTGGGAATGTGATTTTGTTTAATGATCGAATCATCGGTGTGTATAAATAAGTTGTGATGAAACGAGACAGTGTAATGTGCCATCGTTGCCAGAAGTCGATAATGTTTCGAGCTTTATAAGGGCTGTTAAAATTTATGGGTAGTTTTATATTAAACATGTAACCTATTCCGAGTGCCATATCGGTGTAACCACTAAAGTCGAAATAGAGTTGTAGTGAGTAAGACAAAGACGTTATCCAGGCCTCTAAAAAACTTAGGGTTTCTGCATTTTGAAATCCTGCATTTACCCAAATGGCACAAGTGTCAGCTATTACTGCTTTTTTGAATAAGCCAATACTAAAGAGAAACAAGCCTATAGTAATGTTCTTTTTGTTTAATACCTTTGCACTTATTTTTTTTAATTGAGGCATTATTTCGCTGTGATGAACAATTGGACCTGCAATTAATTGAGGGAAAAACGTAACGTAAATGGCATAGTTTATAAACTCTTTTTCCTGGGCCAGCCCCTCATAGCGATCAACGATATAGGTGATTTGTTGCAAACTAAAAAAACTAATTCCGAGGGGCAATGCAAAGTGTAAAAATGGAATGGATGTATCAAAAACACTGTTCATATTCTGAATGAAAAAGTCTGTGTATTTGAATACGCCGAGAATACCAATATTAAAAAGTAGACCTGTAATGAGTAAGAGTTTGTTTTTCTCTTTAGAATTAGACGGTTTGAATGCATTACTTAAACCAAAATTAAATACAATGGAACTTAGTATTAGAGGCAAGTAGTTTATATTCCACCAGCCATAAAAAAACAACGAGGTAAGTAATAACCAGTATTTAGCCGCAACCGTATAGTGTTTACGGTTAAAGTAAAAATAGACGAAAAAGGTGATGGGCAAAAATGCAAAAATAAAGGCGTATGAATTAAAGAGCATAGTATTTTTAAATTAAAATAATTCTCCACCAGTTACAGGTATATTAGCTCCTGTCATAAATTGAGCCTCTTCGGATAGTAAATGTGTAATATAGGGTGCGATGTCGCTTACCGTAGCATTTCGTTTTAGTGGGTGAGAATGAGCTGCAATCTCAATAAGCTTTTCTGGGATATCGTTCAAGAATGGTGTTTCTACCATTGAGGGAGAGATGCCATTTATACATATACCCTTAGATGCATATTCTGATGCGACCGACTTTAAAAGCCCTAATAAAGCGTACTTACTCGTTGTATATGGGCTTGTAGCTAGGGGGGGGACTCCCATTGTAGCGCTTGAAAGCATTAATACGATTCGTCCAAATTTTTCTTTGGTCATATAAGGTAAAAAGGCCTGTAAAATTAATGCCGTTGATTTGACTTGAATATCTATGTTTTTTGAGAAATCGTCCCAGGTAAATTTTTTGAAACGAATAAACTGATACTTGGGAGCGGCTAGTTGAAGTATTCTCGATGGAATAGTGTTTGCCTCAATTAGCTGAGAAATAAAACTGTTTAGTGAGTCAGTGTCTGATAAGTCAGCCTGACATAACTGCAATGTAGGATATGTTTCTTTTAAACTGGTGAGTTGTTCTTTATTTGTATTGTATTGAGCTATTACTTTTGCTGTTTTGTGTGTTGAGTAAATAGACTCTATAGCTTTGAGACCAATTGACGAGGACCCTCCTAAAATTAGGTATGTTGATTTCATTTTAGAACTCCTGTTTTAATTAGTGCTTTTGATAGTACCTTTTCGTCTTGGTTTTTTATAGTGGCTTTGATTTCCATTTGTTTGTAAGCGTCGTTTTTATGAGTGACTTTACCCGTAATAGTTAAGCTGTCAGATACAAATGCTGGGTTTTTAAATTGAGAGTCTACGCTATGAAGAAGCGCGTGTTTTCCTGGTAAATAAAGACCTACCAACGTGGAATAGTAGCTCGCTAAAAACATGCCATGTACGACTCTGTCTTTATAGCCTTCTTTTTGAGCAAATGCAGCATCAACATGTAACGGGTTAGTATCTCCACTAAGCTTAACAAATGCGTCTACATTTTCGTCAGTTATGGTTATTGTAAATGAGTGAGTGAGCCCAATTTCTATTTCTTCCCAGGTTAAGTCGTGCATGAGTTAGTTGGCTTTTTTCTTTATGATTAGCTCGATCATATCTCCAACATTTTTTAGTCCTTCAAGTTCGCCTAATGCAAAATGAATGACTAAGCTTTTTTCGATAGCGGTTACCAAATTAATATGATTGAGAGAGTCCCAGTCTTCTATATGATCGGCATTCGTTTCATCTGTTATTACAAGTTCTTCATCGTCAAAAATATCCCTAAAAATCTCTTGTGTCTCTTCAAATATTTCGTCTCTAGTCATGACTTACCTCCATTAATATAGTTCGTTGTGTTTTAGCATTTGAAATCTCTAATGACCAAGTGACTTCGTTATCGTTTTCTGTTTCTTTTTTGAATCCAAACCCTTGAAGTAAGTTTTGAACCATTTTATTTTTTTTAGTGGGTTTGTATACCCCTACTATTTTCTTTAATGACCGTTTCTTAGCGATTGCGAGTAAGTTATCAAACATGGCATTTTCGAATTGTCTTTTTAAGACTCTGCAACTCATAAGCCAGGTATCAATTGTACACGTATCATTGTCTATTGTTCCAATTATAATCGACACAATACCGTTATCCCCAAATTTGTCGCTTAGTCTGCCGTAGA
>QFBU01000048.1 GCA_003265975.1 Candidatus Marinamargulisbacteria bacterium SCGC AAA071-K20 | reverse complement strand
TTCAGACCGAGGAAAAGGGACATCGTTCAGCGTTGCTTGTTCGGTTTTTCAATACAAAGTTAGGGGTCTTTGTTCCTTAGACGTTTTAATAATTTAGAAAATCTAAATAATCTCTTCGACCCATTAGGTCTTGAAACGATTTTTCAAGTACCTCTATTTGACCCTTTTCTTTCACTGATAATGGTTGTACACCTTAACTTTGAGAAGGTCCTTGTTTTAAAAGTTACTTCACTGCTTCTAAGTATTTTTAGCTTCATTTATGGAATCCTTTTTATCGGAATCTGTTTGATTACCTATAGATTCCGCTAGAGATATACTCATATCATAGAGCGCTTTTATACTCGCATGTTGCGCAGGCGTCATCGGGGGGACCTTTTGTCCTCTTTCGCCTGCTGCTACTCCTCGCATTGTTGGAATTGGTCCTAATGAACTCATAATAATTTTCTTTCTAGCACATCCACCTTCTGATGGTTGTAGCGATTGTTTTATTTTTTAAATTTGTACTGTGAAAAAAGACTAAACCCGCTTCAATGAAGGGATTTAATGATAGCTATAGACACAGTGTAAAAGAAGAAAAGATTCACAGAATTCCCTACTTATAAAAGAGGATGTCTATAGTTTTAGGAGAGGAGTGATTTAAAGAATTGAGGAGGCCTCCAATTCCAACGAATATTACCTAAGGAAAAAAGTCCAACCCCTAGCCCCATTCCTTGGGGAATTTATTTAGAAATAAACTTATTCGGTGAAAGATTAAACACACTCGCTAATCTTTTAGCTGTTAGTGGGCCGATGTCTCTTGATAGCACAAAATGAGAAATACAGTTATAAAGTGTGAATATTCATATATTTATTGACAAATTCACGTTTATTAGGTAGGGTGTGTTAATGGATATTAACAGTTCAACTAGAAAGAAGCTTGCTAATCTAAAGTCATTATTCTCTAAATTGAAAAAGGGGAAAGAATCTCTTTTGACGATGATCGGAGAGATAGAGGTCTGTGAAAATGTATACAATTCAAACGCCATTGAAAATTCAACCTTAACATTAAAAGATACAGAAAAGATATTGTTAGACATGGAAATCTCAGGAAATTCATCATTACGTGAAGTTTATGAGGCTAAAAACTTAGGACGAATTATTGAATACGTTCGGAAAAAAGAAGAAGGTATATTTTTAAATAAAGAAATAATAATTTTTTTACATAAAATGCTATTGGATAATATTTCAAATTCAATTGCTGGCCGGTTTCGGACGGAGGGAGAATTTGTAAGAGTTGGTACCCATATTGCTCCTCCACCAGAAGAAATAAATAAACTGATCTTAGATGCATTATTTGACTATGACAGCAATTCTTCCAAGCATATTGTAGAAAAGGTAAGTCAGTTTCATCTTGCTTTTGAAAATATACACCCCTTTATAGACGGTAATGGAAGGATAGGGAGAGTTTTGATTAATCTCCAATTGCAACAAAAAGGATATCCTCCAATAATCATAAGAGATAAAGAAAAAAAAGCGTATTATAATACTTTTTCAGAATATCAAAATTTAAATAAAGTAAAGCCACTTACAACAATAATAGTGGGAGCAATTTTTGAATCATTTCATAAGAGGCTGACCTATCTTCAAGGTCATAAAATTATTAAATTGTCTGAGTATTCAAAATTACATGGAATTAAATTAAATAATCTTTTGAATATAGCCAAGCGTCAAAAGATTCCCGCATTTAGAGAAAGAGGGGTATGGAAAATCTCAAAAGACTTTAAAGACCTTGTTACGACGTAAAACAACTATGGATATGCCAGTCTATGGTCAGACAGGAAAACAGGGGTTCCTCCGCCTGAGCACAGTCTTTGGACAACTCGAGGTTCTATCGCACAGCTAAGCACAAATTGATAAACTTATACCAAAACAGAGGTGTCAGATAAAGATAAGTCGAAAAATGAAAAGCCTATTCAAAAGCAGCTCTCTCACTCAAATGACATGACCGTCTATTGGCAATTTGTATCTTTATTAGCCGCTTAAATATCACACACATTCCTGTCTATTTTTAGGCTTTTTTAGAATTTGCGTTTTAGATGCGACAGAAACCAATTAAGCCCCTAGATTTATCTATGGGGAGACTCAGTTACAATTTGGCACTAATTGAGATAGAGTATAGGTATGAAGATATTATTATTTAGTGTTACTTGTCTACTCCTTATTTGGTCATTATTTACATTTTTCACAGAAACAAAAATCGAAAAACCCCTTTATAGAGTGATTGAAAAACGAGATGGATATGAGATCCGTAAGTACGAGTCTTTTCTGGTAGCTACGACCCCCACAGAAGGTGATTTCAATGAATCGGTCAGCCAAGGGTTTAGGGTTTTAGCCGGTTATATTTTTGGCGGAAATGACAAAGATGTCAAAATCAAAATGACAGCACCTGTAACCGAAACAGTTTCTGATACCGGTAAATCCGTTCAGTTTATGATTCCCAAAGAATACACAATGGACACCTTACCAAAGCCAAATAATGATCTCATTACATTTAAGTTCATTAATCCGAAAAAGATGGCATCACTATCCTTTAAAGGGTATGCCAAAAAGTCTAGGGTGGATCATAAAAAAGAATTGTTATTAAACCATCTCAAAAAGGATAACTTAACAGCACTATCGCAGCCAATTTATGCCGGCTACAATTCACCCTTTGCGTTTCCATTGATGAGACGCAATGAAATATTGGTCGAAATAGAATAATCCCTTTGGGGTTAAACGCACATTCCCTCCATTTGACCCGTTAAGGAATCTCATCCAATTCAATTATTAATTCCTAATGCTTGTGAAACTTTGGATGGATGTAGTCGCCACAAAGTCAGTACTACTTTGTGGGGCTCTTATGGATATGGTAATCAAAACGGAAGTCATAGGATACCTCATGAATGGTTAGCTCAATTATCTGAAGTATCCTGCTGTCCGAGAAGCTCAAAACGACCGTTCATATGATCAGAAAAGGTCAGCTTTTTTGGAATTTATGTTTTAGATGCGACAGAACCAAAGAAATTACATAAAGGATATAACGAGATTATTAAGAATAAAAATAATCGTTAAAACCCGCACCCTGAGTGTAACTACACTAGTCTGTTAAATTAAACTTTTTATTAATATCTCTTGTAAAGGCGTCTAAGTCGCTCGATATATGCGTATATAAGGTGTCTTCAAGCGCTGAGTCTGTTACCTGTAAACAAGGTATCTCAAATTTATATAGAGGTATTTTTTGGTCATAATCCCAAATGTCACAGCGAGTATAAATATAGTTTTCTATGGTAAATCCTTTTAAGAGGCTGCAATACGTGAAGAGTCCTTCTTGCTTATCAATATTTTTGTTAATGGTTAATAGGTCGGTATAGTTTGTTTTTTCTTTATTCCATTCCAAACGGTTAGCGGGGTCAAAGACTGAGACTAAATTTCCATGTTTTCCGTCTTTTTGTTTTTTATCAACCATCTCTTCAAAAACGCCAAGAACATAAATGAAAACACCCTCATTTTTTTTATTAGTACCTGAAACACTTGCAAATTGGTGTGCCATTTTTATGTTTGTGGTCCAGTCTAATAGGTTGGTCCAAAGTTTATGATGCTGGCCATGGCCTAAAATAGGTTTGTCTCGGTCTATATGTAAATTATTGGGAATGTCTATGTCTTTTAAAAGGCCTGTTAAATAGTCTTGAACAATAGCTGTGTGTTTTGTTGGACAAATATTGTCTTTCCAGTGTCTGGCTAAACTTGTTTGTAGCATCCATTCTTTTAAATAACAGCCTCTGAATATCCATTTAATTTGAGACGTACTCTGGCTTTTTTCTGTTTCAAGAAATATTTCTATTTCTTCAATACTGTTTGCTTTCATAGTGGTGATCATACGATATAGACTCTCCTTGATAGTTGTTATGGTGACCTACTGTCCTATTCTTACATGCATATTCAATAAGCCCTAGAACAACAATATTTTAGCTTGTTAAAAGTAAAACATTTGGTCATCTGGTCATAAACTTTGTATAGTGACTCCACTATGAAATCTCAAAAAAATGTTTTAGGAAACCCATTACGAGCATGTTGTATGCAGCCTGTCACCGGATTTACCCGTACTGGTTTTTGTGAGCTACACCCAGAAGATCAGGGTCTTCATACTATTTGTATTGTCATATCAGACGACTTTTTAAAGTTCTCAAAGTCTAGTGGGAATGACCTTTCAACGCCTGTTCCAGGCTATCAATTTCCTGGGCTGAAAGAAGGCGACAAGTGGTGTTTATGTGCCACCCGATGGAAAGACGCGTATGACGCAGGAGTTGCTCCAAAAATTGTAATATCTGCAACTCACGAGTCTGTTCTAGAAATTGTGGATGTAAGTATTCTAAAAAGATATGCGATCGACTTGTAAATGAACGCGTTAAACGACACGGTTTTATGAAAGTACTCTCAATTGAGTCGACCCCTAACCCAAGGACCATAAAGTTATTGCTGGATGTGCATTTAGAAAAAGGAAAGAGTTTTAGTGTTTCCACTGGAGATACTATCAAGAAAGATACCCCTGAAATAATTAGCCGTCTTCTTGAAGTAGACGGTATAAACAATATTTTATACTTTACCAATTTTATAGCGGTAAGCAAGTCGTCAATGAAACACCCGTGGGCGTCTATTCTTATTCGGGCACAAGAAATTATTAATGGGCCGGGCCAGCCACTTATTAAAGAATTTAGAGTGTCTTCAAACCCAACACTTTTATATGCAGAGGTACAAGTCAGTATCCAATATTTTAGAGACATCCCGATGCAAGTAAAATTAACAAACCAAACAAGCTCCAAAAAAATTCCGTTGCCTGAAAAATTTATGACGTCTATTAAAAAAGCCGCAACAACGAGTCAAAACATGTTGATGGAACGCCTTTGGAAAGACGTGGATATTCGATTTGGAGAATTAGACATAGTTGAACAAATACTTCTTGATGAACTGGATGCTGTTTATACAGAAGAAAAACTTTTTGACTTGGTGAATCAGTCTATTAATATGTCGCTCTCTAATAAGTTAGAGGATCCATTAAAAAGTAGTAACCCGCCTACTAAAGACGCTGATTGGAAAAAACGATTTAAGACCTTGGACGACCTGGGAAACGATATTGATAAGTATTTGGACGATATTTTGAGTTTTTCGACCGACCAGAATTTTTCTGTGAGACGCTTGGCTATTGCTTTTTTAGGGCAGTCTACGTCTGAGAAAGCATTAAGCAGACTAATAGACGCATTAGCCGACCCATCGGTATCTATACGTCGAACAGCGGGCGATTGTTTGTCTGATATTGGAAATAAGCGTGCTATTCCAGCAATGATTAATGCTTTAAACGATAAAAGCCGCCTGGTTCGCTGGCGAGCTGCACGGTTCTTATATGAGCTTGGCGACAAAACCGCTCTTGCTGCATTGCACTTAGTAGAAAATTCTCCAGAATTTGAAGTATCGCTTCAAGTTAAGCAAGCCATTCATAGAATTCAGACTGGAAAAAGTGAAATAGACCCCATGTGGAAGCAGCTTTCTAAAAATGGGTAGCCCGCTCATTTTTGTATATACAGCTTATTCTAGTTTTTTAATAAGGGCTTAAGATGCAGGGTAATAAACAAAAAGACGCATAGCCATGGGCATGGGAATCGCAGCCACTCGCACTAAATTGAACATGACTCTCACTGAAAAAGAGAATGGAAAAAGGGAGCTACTGACCTATTTTGACTTTAATTTCAATCTCGCCAGCAACCACTACTTGCCTCGGTCTAATTTTGCATTTTCTACGGGTTTCTACCTCGCCGTCAACCGTTACTAAGCCGTCTGTAATTGATTGCTTCACAACCGCTTCAGATTCATAGGGGCCGGCCGCCTTTAGTAGTCTTACAAGCTCAATGTATTCTGTTGTTATATAAAATATTTTCATAATCTTAATTCTCGTTGATTCTGCTATGATTGTAAATATCCAATATATTCAACAGTTTTTTTACTTAGCACTTAAAAGTGACAAAAAGACTAAGGTCTCAAGAATTTTGTCAGACTTGGTGAGACCATGAGCCGCTCTTAGAGCTGTTGTTTCTTTCTCAATTAACGCTTTGAATTCGGGCGTTTTGAGTCCAAGTTTTTTCCTGACGCCGGACTGAGTGAGCTCTTCTATTTCAATTTGATTAGAATACGAAAAATAACTTAGCATAGCCTCGTTGGTGTATCTAATTTCGTCTATGTTTCCTCTAAAGCCAAGGCCTGATCGGTAGACCAATTTGCTTGGGGACATTTTTTTTAGAAGCTGTGTTAATCCATCCATAATGAGCTGGTATTTTTCGCCACTACTCTTAGCCGGTTCTAGAGAAACCTTGCCCTTCTCCCCTACTATTACAACCCCCTCTTTAACGTCACATTCCATAAAATGTATTTTTTCTTTTTCAGCTCTAAAAATAATTATTTGCATTGATTCTTCTCCAATTTACGTAACATCTCTCTGGTTTGAATTAAGCAAGTTTCGTCTTTGTCATTAAAGGTAATAACTATAGTGCCCTTCTTTAATTGATGGGTCACTTGTTCAATTTTGGAATCAAGACTGTAGTCATCATAGTCATCCACACTACACACAAAGTCTGTGATCAAACTACGTAGCGCTTCTTTTGTTAACTGTTGATACGGTATTTCCATGGGTCTTATTTTAGCAAATTATATGGATATTTACTGACTATGATGTTTTTTATGTTAAAGAGGGGTCTATTAGTTATGAATCGTTATTTGTTTTGTTAGGAGATATACTATAGTTATCTTGAATACTTTTGACCTATTACGAGTAGTTACACATTATGGGCTGCACTTTATTTTTCCTGGGATCATTGCCTATCTCTTTTTTAAAAATCAATGGAAAGAGGCTTGGTTCATTTTTGTAGCGACGATGCTTGTTGACCTTGATCATCTTTTGGCCACTCCAATATTTGACCCAAATAGAGCTAGTATTGGGTTTCATCCTCTTCATTCTTATCCGGCTATAGGCGCCTACGTTTTACTGTTCTTTTTCCCCAAAACTAGACTTGTAGCACTTGGTTTACTTCTTCATATGGCCACTGATTTCCAGGACTTTTTTTGGATTTGATTATAGTTGATTAGAAAACTCAATCAAATTATTATCAGGATCCCGAAAATAAACAGACATCAATTCTGAAGTAGCACCAGACCGTTTTACAGGGCCTTGAATAATTTGGATTGAATTTGCTTTTAAGCATTCAATACCCTGGTCTAAAGTATACTCAGTAATAAAACATAAATCACAAGAACCGGTAGTTGGGTTAAAGGATCGTGGTTTAATATCCGACCCTTCAACATGTAAATTTATTTTTTCTAACCTTATCTCCAATTGGCGTATCGGTTTATCCTAGTATAAATTCATAGGTAGTAGGGGGTCTTCAATCGACGTTCCTTCTAATAAAGTATCAGAAGAGTTTGCTTGGCTATCCATATCTATAAGGAGTACTTTCTTTCCTAATTGAGTTAAGGCAGCTGCAACATTTATTGAGCTAGTTGTTTTTCCTACTCCCCTTTTTGGTTAATTATAGAAATGGTTATAGGTTTCATAACTTAGATTCTAACCTATTCTGAAAAATTCCCCAAGGATTGGGGTTAGGGGTTGGACTTCCTTTCCTCTAAAAACACTACTCGCACTCGAAACTGTGGGGATGTGGTCAACTCAACGAGTTGTCCAAAGACTGTGGTCAGGCGGAGGAAACCCTGTTTTCCTGGCTGTCCATAGTTGTTTGCAAAAGAATTGTCGTTTTCTTAGAAGTTCATTAGGGGAGAGAAATAGTAGAAATAGTAGAGACCAATAGACACTCTTTGTCTGTCGAAGTCTTAAGAAAAGTTTCGAAGGAAACATCGACATTAAGATGGATAAGAAATTGGTGGTTTTTAGGGGCAAGTTAGGATAGTTAAAGTCTGCTGTTTATATTGACAGTGATAGCATCATATGATACTATCATATGTATGAATCCACCATTTAAAATCACGCCGAATATACTTAAATCAGTGACGGACATAAGTCTTTTATTGGGCAAATATGAAGGTCTTCAATTTCCGATTCCTACGATATCTCTTAGAAGAGAAAACAAAATTAGGACTATATACAGCTCCTTAGTCATTGAGGGCAATAATCTCTCTAAGGAACAAGTAACAGCCTTGTTAGATGGTAAGCCTGTTATAGGTAAAAAAAAAGATATCCAGGAAGTTCAAAACGCAATTAAAGCGTATGATCTATTTTCCACGTATAAGCCTCATTCATTAAAATCTTTTTTAAGTGCTCATAAAGTAATGCTCGAACACTTAGTAGATGATGCCGGGAAAATAAGAACCGCGAATGTAGGTATCTTTAATGGATCTAAGGTTGCTCATGTCGCTCCTAAATATACATTCGTTCCGAAGCTAATGGATGATCTGTTTTCGTTTGTTAAGCGTAATAAAGATATCAATATACTAATATTATCTAGTATCTTTCATTATGAAGTTGAATTTATACACCCTTTCAAAGATGGAAATGGACGGATGGGTCGCTTATGGCAGAGTGTTATGTTGTATAACTGGAATCCTCTTTTTGAGTTTCTTCCAATTGAATCTTTAATCAGACAAAGCCAAAAAGAATATTATAAGGTTTTGGGAGTTTGCGATAAAAGCGGAGAGTCTACGTTATTTATTGAATTTATGCTCGATATCATTTTACAAACATTATCTGAATTTATGGAGTTCATAAAACCTCAACCTTTAAATGCAACCGGCCGACTCGAGCTTTTCAAGACTCAAAGAGGTGAGTCTTCTTTCTCTAGAAAAGATTATTTGAGCTTTTTTAAAACTATTTCTACAGCTACGGCTAGTCGTGATTTAAGTAATGGCGTGGCAAAGAAGATAATTACAAAAGAAGGGAATCAAAATACAAGCGTGTATAAGTTTTAGTACACAGGTAGTTAGGACGGCTGCTCTAAAACAACTATGGATATGCCAGTCTATGGACAGCCAGGAAAACAGGGTTTGCTTCAACAACTATACAGGAAACAGAGTAATGCATTACAAGACCTAGCTACTAGACAAGCACAGGCCGAAGCTGCACCTGCAGTTGGTGCTGGGCTAGGTGCCGCATCAACGGCAGCTATACTTATATTATGTTGTGAGCCTATATGTGCGTGCTGTGTTGCAGGTTGGATGGCGTTTGGTACTGGGGCAGGCGCTGTATCTGGAGCAGCAGTAACAAATGTTGCGGTACAAGACACAAGCAGAGAGTTAGCTAGGGTAAATTCTAATTTAGCAAGGGATACAGCAAAATTCGCTACTAGCGCCTCAACCGAGGCATACCAGGTATGCTTGAATACAACTTCATTTTTAGAAAAGACCGTTTTTTCCTTTAGTAATGCGATAACTGTACATTAATACGCGTTCGAGACAATGAGAATGGTTTGAAAAAAACTATGGATATGCCAGTCTATGGACAGCCAGGAAAACAGGGTTTCCTCCGCCTGA
>QFBU01000047.1 GCA_003265975.1 Candidatus Marinamargulisbacteria bacterium SCGC AAA071-K20 | reverse complement strand
CGCTTAAGAGAACTTTCAAGAAATATGGGTATATTCATATACCAGGTATAAGCGTTTTCTTTTTCATTTTCGACTGTTTTTAAACCAGTCAACATAATGGGTGTTTCGGGCGCCATTAGGTCTATTTGATCAATACTATCACCAAATAAATGTTCGGCATTTTTCCAGGTACTCCATATTTTAGAGTCTCCAAAATTTTCTCCTCTAATAGCTATCCAGTCGACATACTCTTGTCCCGGGTAAGCAAGATTTGGATGGATCCAATTTGTATTAATGGTATGGGCTACTTCGCTTTCATAAATCCATAAGACGTTGTAAGCGCCTTCTTTTTTAAATAGTTTAACGATGTATTGAAATGCTTCTTTATAAGGTTGTGCTACGTTTGGGTCGTAGAGAATACTCCATCCATACTCTCTAGAATTTATTCCAGGAGCAAAATTTATAAAAAGCGTGTATTCAAAATTCTTGGCTTCATTAGCCCATTCTTTTAGATAGTCGTCCCAAAGCCCTTCTGTAATCGTAGTGAATGAAAATTGTTCTACACTTCGATTATCTAAGGGGCTCCAGCGGATAATTGGAATGCTTTTGTTTTTAATGGAGTTTCGGGTCCAGGATTTAGGAAAAAAAGCTTCCCAAGTAATCTCTATGCTAATGAGATTTGGATTATAACCCAATGCTTGCTTGAATAAATATTTTTCTTCACTGGCTGAATTTGATTTTGTGGAGTGAACGCCGATATACACAGTGTGTTTGTCGGTAGGTGCTTGTCTTTTGTTTAATAAGAAATTACTGAGCCCACCAATAGTAATGCCTAGTAGAATACAAAGAATAAATATTTTTGATTTTTTCATGGTTAAATTTGATTATAACGTAGTTAGTGTTAGTTTAAAAATTTTTCAATACTATTAACTACAAGATCTGGTTTTTGAGCATGTAACCAATGACCTGTGTTTTCTATGTCTTTGAAAGATACTGTTGAAAATGATTCACGAATTAAAGGTTTGTCATTATTTTGAATGTAGTCAGAGTCTAGCCCTCTAATAAACAAAGTGGGGGTGTTTATAGATTTTGTAAATGTGGGTGCTGCTAATATGTCTTGATAATTATTAATAAGGGCGTCTAAATTTATTTTCCATTCTGCCCTACCCTCAGTTATATTTAAACTTTTTAGCAAAAAGAAACTCAGTGCGTCGTCTTTTAATCGTTTGTTTAAGTGTTCAAAAGCTTCTTTTAATGAGGACACGTTTTGAAGTGGTAATGTTTTTAATGTTTCTAAAATAAAAGTATGACTTGGCTCGTAAGTTTTGGGAGCTATGTCTACGATAATGGATTTATTTACTGAACCCGGAAAATTGTGAAGATATTGCATGACGATTTTCCCACCCATTGAGTGCCCTAGAATGTTAAAGTCAGTGAGTTGATGGTGTTGGATGAATTCATGTAAATCTTCCGCAAGTGTTGAATATGTAAACTGGTTTGTCCATTCAGATTTACCATGGTTTGGAAGATCTATTAGAATGCACCTAAACTGTTTAGAAAGTTTTTTTGCAATCCCTATCCAATTATCACTTGATCCAAATAATCCATGTAAAAAAACAAGAGTCTTTCCATCACCTGTTTCTTGATAAAATATTTTTTCGTACTGCATTCACTTAGTATAATATCTTTACCTTCACAAATATAGAGGGTATAATAGTGATGATTAATATGGAATGGCAAAATTTTTTAAGTTATGTAAATAAGGGCGAAAGTAAGCAGCTAAAATTTTTAGGTGATGTTTCTTCTGCTGAAAATTTAGGACACCTTCTTGTTGCCATGGCAAATACAAGTGGTGGTAAAATCTTTCTAGGTTTTGATGTCAAAAATTATCACTTCAAAGGGACCGAACTTAATCGTGAATTTATTCATGATATCTTAGATACTCACATTACTCCAAAACTAGAATTAACTATTGAAGCGTTTAAACGTGATGAAAAAGTCCTTATGATAATCACTCTTCCTGAGACTAATAATAAACCGTATTACTTTAATAAAATGTGTTTCACTATGGACAATAAAAACAAACCTCATTTAGCGCTTTTAGAAAGTGAAGAGATGAAAGAGTTTAAGAAATTTCAAAATGAAAAAGAGACAGTTACTGATGAGACTACAAGAGACGAAGAGCTAAAAAATATCACAACAGAGCTCATTGATCTTAGAAGTCAGGATGATGAAGAAACAGCTGAATTAGAAAAATCTTATAATTCAAATCTTAATGTTATAAAACTTGAACCTAAGAAAGAATTTCAGTATTCGCGTCCTTTTAATGAGCCAAAACTAAGGGATGTTGCGATTAACGAAGAAACGATTGAAATTGCAAAACCCGAAGAATCCATTATTGATGATTTTGAATCTGAAGATACTCCTGTAAAACAAATTACTGGAGAGGCTCTTTTAATTCACAATTCTGAAGAATCTAACTCTCAAGAAACGCCTAAGGAAGAGCCTGTTATCTTTCAACAAACTGGATTTTCTATTCAAGAAGGTGTTGACCCTAACGATTTAAATGATCGACAGCAACGTGCAATTGAATTTGTTAAACGTGAAGTTAGTATAAGAAATAAAATGTATCGTCAGTTATTTTCTGTGTCACACAAAACGGCACATCTTGAACTTGTTGACTTAGTTGCTAAGGGGCATATTAAGTCTCAGGGGTCTGGTCGCAGTACTTGTTACGTTCTTAGTCAATAGGATTTAAAGTAACTAAAACGGCCGGATTTTCTCCAAGTAAGCTATATCTCATAGTCTGCTCCTACGACTGTTGACTGTCTGTCTGAAAACGACTTGAAAAATAAAATAAGACATACTTTTTCTCAATATTTAACTAACTGGAAAGTAGACTCCATTGTTTATCACCTAGTTTGGTATAAGCCTTTAAGTAAAACAGATCTTTTTAGACGCGAATTATCTAAAATTAACTGTGTTCGCTAGTAATAACTGACTCCCAGTCCTTCATAACCGGTTCGTAACCTTTTTTCAATAAAGTATCTTGAATTTCTTTAAGTGATCTGTGGTCAGATACATCAAACTGTTCCTCTGCCCCGCTATCTGAATACCCTCCAGGCGCCGTGTCTGACTCCGCTGACATTTGTGTGATTCCCATAGGAATTAATTGATCTCTAAGTTCTTGAGGCTCTCTTGTAGATAATGTAATTATGATATCAGGAAAAATTAATCTAAACGCAATGATAAGCTGAACAAGCGCTTTGTCAGAAATAATGTGGCTTGGTTTGAATCCACCAATTACATCTGTAATTCTCGGAAATGAAACAGCAAATTTACATTGCCAATGATGTTTCGTTAAGTAATGTAGATGATTTGCAAGCGCTATGGCTTCGTATCTCCAGTCATGAAGCCCTAAAAGCGCTCCAATATTTATTCTGTAAAACCCTGCCCTAGCCCCTCGTTCTGCGGCTTCTAATCGTTGGTCAAATAGCTTTTTTTTGCCGAAGGTATGATATTTTTTATAACTTTCTCTGTGGTAGGTTTCTTGATAAATAGTTAGTCCGTCTGCTCCTGCTTCAATGACTCGTTTATAGTCGTGTTCTGATAAGGGCTGAACTTCTATTGAAATGCTTGAAAAAAGAGGTTTGAGTATTTTTATCGCGTTTACTATGTAGTCAGTACCGACAACTTTTGGCGACTCTCCGGTGAGTATTAATAAATGCTGGAACCCTTTTTCTTTGAGTATTAAACCCTCTTTTAAAATTTCTTCATCAGTTAAGGTTTTTCTTGGGTATTTATTTTCGTAACTGAATCCGCAGTATGTGCAGGTGTTATAGCATTCGTTTGACAGGTACATAGGTACGAATAGTTGCATTGTTTTTCCGAATCGTTGAACGGTTAATTTGTTGGCTTTTTGGGCGAGTGGTTCTAGTTCGCTTTCAGCTGCGATTGAAAGAAGCGCCGGAAGATCGTCAATTTTATATGTTTTTTGCCTTAGTAACGTCTGTACTTTGTCTTTTGTGCTTAACAGGGTGTGGCTTACCTGGGTTTGTATGTCTAATGAATTGAGTGTGTCTATGAATGTCATTGTAGTGGGAAGTATAACATTTTTTACTATATGTTTAACTAGCCTTAGTTTGTGGGGAAATTGCTTTTATGAAAATTGGAGGCAAATTCACTAGTGTATAAGGATAATATTGGGTCTAACAGCATATCGGGACGGAATTACCGAAAAAATCCAAATTATTTCATGCGTAATTGAGCACAAAAAATAAACACCATTTCGTTCCCATTTTTCTCATAGTATTAACGACAAGATTTTCGGCACATCAAAAGGTTGGTCGCTTAAATCGCGTAGGACAGAGAAATTGTACTCGCCGAACATATTGATGTGATGCCACGTTAAAATCGAGCTCCTGCGTATTTTTTCGATTATCTCTTGCCGATGGACCTCGGTATCAGCGTTTGCGATCTGCTCCGACAAATGTAAGTAATTCCAGCAAACAATCGCGTTTTGAATGAGCCGTCGGCAACCTTCAACAATTTCTTGTTCGTCTTTGGTCTCAACATTAAATTCCTGATTGTTTCCAAAACGAATTGCCCTAGCAAATTTATTGGCCAATTCAACTTTGCTCAGTTCGACTTCGATAATTTGTCGCATCTCAACATCATCGATGTAGTCTAAAATGAAAAGAGTTTTGATTGCACGCCCATATTCTTGCAGAGCTTGATACAACGGATGATGCTTTGAATATGAACTCAATCGTTTAAAAATCTGAGTGGCTGTAGTTTGTTTAAGCTTAATTGTCTCAATCAATCTTAAAATATCATCCCATTGCTCTTCAATTAAATCGATGTCGATATATCGCTCAGGTAAGACTTTGTACCCCTTCTTCTGGTAATGGGAGATCGGCAAAAACGAGTACAACACTTGATCCACAACATTCTTGATTCGTGGCGTAAATCGAACTGAGATGAGATTAGTTACCGCAAAAATAATCTCGTTAAATCCATGAGTATCAGTGATATGAAAATCGGATTTGACCACATCATTGTCCAGTAGCCCATCAATAAGATGCGGCGCCTCTCTATCAGTAGGGCTAAACACCTGTGAGTGAAATGAAAATAGCCGTTCATCTTGAAATCGATTCACGGTAACGCCTTTTCCTTTGCCAAAGTATTTGAATGAGTGATTGGCATTAAGTGAATCCACACTGATTCCACATTTAAGCCCATCACTCACTGTATGGAGCGCGTCATCAGATCGTTTGTAGATGTTGGCCAACTTCATTTTCTGCATGAATGACATAATGCAGTTGTTTGCAGCTACCAAGGAATCATAGCTGATATACCAATTTGAAACCGTTTCAATAGAACTACCAAGAATTCCTTGTGAGATACGACTAATTTTTCCAATACCAATGTTGCACCCATAGCCAACGATGGCCGCAATAAAGGCGGCTAAGTTTGGTTTTCGTTTTCCATGTTTCAGACTAAAATGTTCAAAATAGTCGGTGAAATTTGTCACTTGGTTAACATCGTAAAGAATCTTCAATATCGAAGTGAATCGGCTTTTTGAGAATAAATTAGACAATCCATCAGAAGGTTCATCTGCATCAACAGTATTAGGCGTTTCAATGATCAAGCGATCATTCTTGTTGAAATGAATGTTGTCGTTTTTGCCTGATAAAATATTTTCATTGGTTCGGGTATAGGACTGATCCATAGTAGTCATTAATGTTTTTTTGACATCAGAAAAATCTTTGAACCTTTCAAGCCCTGACCGTTTGATTAGAGCATCTCTATTCGTATGCCAGAAATTCCGATCGATCAAATATTCGTCCAATGACAAATAACGGTACGAATGTTTGAGACTTAATTTTCCAGATTTTATTGAATCCGAAACTTGGATGAACAAAAATATTTTGTACAAGCTGCCTCTGAATTTACAGTCTTGAGTATAAATCTGACCTTCTTTTTCTGAGCTTAAAAAATCAACGGGGGCATTTTTGGTAATTTTTGTTTCTTTGAAATGCTTAATCGCTTCAATAATTGTCTTCTCCGAAGTTATCGAGTTAAACTCAACAGCTTGTAAAATGTCAGACAATCGATTCTGAAATTTGGCACTGTATTTTTCTAGGACATCATAATAATCGGCATCTGTAGAACCACGAGCCGCTTCTTTTTCAATGACGACGAACAGGTTTAACTGTTCCTGTGTTTCAATTGGTTGATCATCCAAAATGGACTTGATTAGAACAACCTTATCGGATTCATCTACACGATTATCGTTAACAATTGCTTTGATTCGATCGACTGTTTCACGATATGAGCTCCATGCCTTGGATAAGGATTTAATAGCCAGATTTTTTGATTTTCGATCCTTGAAATAATCTGACTTATGATCCCGATCAACGGCGTTTTCAAGTGTTTTTTTGGCCAATAGAAAAATATCTAACAATGTGTCTTGTCGTTGATAATATTGATAGGCAATGTAGGTGATCAAATATAAATATCGCTTGTTGGGATCAGTGAATTGTTTGAGTTGAAACCGACGAGATTTATTCGCCCATACGGCGTAATACCTAATAGCCTCACTGGATAATTTTAAATGATCAAGGACTGGCTTGAGCGTAAAAAACATCATTTTAATTTCCAAAAAATCTTTGACCGATTCTTTGATTTTCTTTGGGCGGGTTGAGTGACTTATTTTTTTAAATACGGTTCCTTTATGCTTTGGGTCATCTGGCAACAACTGATCCAAAATGATTTTGTGTTCGGGCAATAATTGGTTTCTAAGCGTAAACAACAACGTATCTTCATATTGATTCAAACCATCTGTGATCATCTCAGTAATCGTTCTATAAGTAGGGATTTCGACGCGATTTATTGCTAGGTAATCCAAAACATCTTTCAAAATCTGCCTGGGGCGTTTCTTTTTGAGCATTAGATCGGATATCTCATGAGCAATTGACTTTTTGTGTATTGAAAACGCATCAAATCCTATTGTTTTTAGAATTAATTCTCGGTGTCTGGTGAGAATTGTTCCATAATATAAATCCAATGAAACGGTAGGAATATTAAGTTGATTGCAAACATAATCCACGTCTTTTGAATTGAATTTGGCCGGTGAAAAAAATTTAGATGTGTATTTGAAGTAGCCCATCTGTAAAATAAACCCGACCTTTCTGATTGGGTTGAATGCATCTACAATATCTCTGATGTCAGAAGTGACTCTAAAAAACTTCTTTCGAGTGACACTGTCAAAATCCGGTGGCGATTCAAATTGTATTTTTTCGTCATGATTTAATATTTTTAAAGCTGGCATAGACTCCTCCTAAAATTAGTTCGCAGAATAGGTATAGAGCGAAATAGCTTTTTATCGTTTAAGCGTAACGACCCTCTTCACATTTGATCAATAGTACCAAAAACTAACTCAACTTCTTCCCAAAAACTTTAAAGCGAAATATACTGTTGAGATGGTAACAATGACAACAGATACTGAAACAGAGAATATACAACCAGCGATTAGTGCAATCACTAAAATATTTCGCAAACACCACTTGAACTATGATCAAATTCACTATGCGACTAAAGTTGCTCGAAAAAATTTAGACATACAACGGAATAAAAACCCCAAACAAAAAATTGACCGTTTATCCAAAGACGATCAAAAAAAACTTATCCAATATGCCTACTCTCAAAAAGGGGATACAGGGTTGTTGGTCAAAACACTTTTTTTTACGGGCACACGTATTAGTGAATTTGTTGATCTTAAAATTGAAGACTTCTTTTTTGATGAAGAAATTGTTGTGGTCAAAAATGGAAAAGGAAACAAGCAACGAACAATCCCCATTACAAACGCTTTAGCTCAGGAAGTTCAAACACATATTGGAGATCGTCAGACGGGTTATTTATTTGAATCACGATTGCATAATAAATATTCACCTCGTCGGATTCAACAAATCGTAAAAGCCCTAGCTAAAGATTCAGGTATTACCAAAAAAGTTCACCCTCATCTTTTAAGGCATTCTATTGCAACTTATCTTTTGGAACACGGGATGCCACTTGAACAAATTCAGATATTTTTAGGTCACGAGCGTATTGAAAATACACGAATCTATGCTAAAAACTCGACAGAACAAATCAGAGAAGAATTTAAACGGGCAATGAAATCTTTATAAAAGGAAGTAAATTATGAATAAGCTACAAAAAATATCAATTGGTTCAGAAGAATGGTGTTCGCTTGCTAACCTTGGGATCCCTGCCATTGTTTCTCGTATCGACTCTGGAGCAAAAACATCTTCAATACATGCATTTAATATTCAACCCTATAAAAAAGAAAAAGTATCTTGGGTTAGCTTTGAAGTGCATCCGTTACAAGAAGATCGCCGCACTGTCGTACGCTGTGAGGCAGAGGTCATAGATCGAAGAGAGGTAAAGAGTTCTAGTGGAGCAAGCGAAAGAAGATATGTCATTAGTACTGAATTAAACTTAGGTGGTGCTACGTGGGAGATAGAATTAACCCTCGCCAATCGCGATTCGATGGGCTACCGAATGCTATTAGGTCGTGAAGCTATGAAAAACAGAATTACGATTGATCCTTCGGAAAGTTTTTTGTGGGGAAATATTCCTGAAGAAGAAATCCAAAAGAAATATGTAAAAATAAAAAAAACAACCTCTGGATTAAAAATCGCACTTTTAGCAAGCAATCCATCATTATATAGTAACGAACGTCTTCTTCTTGCTGGAGAAGAGCGTGGCCATGACATGACATTTCTCAATATCACGCAGTGTTTTATGAAGCTTGATGCGGATGATCCAGAAGTCCACAATAGGGGTGGAAAAGTAATTCATGGACTGGATGCTATTATTCCACGAATAAGGCCCAGTCTTACTTTCTATGGGGCCGCTCTAACGCGTCATTTTGAAAGTATGGGAATATATTCCCTAAATAATTCTCAATCTATAACACAATCTCGAGATAAATTATTTTCACTTCAATTGTTACTTAAAAATGGTCTGGAAATTCCAACTACTGGCTTTGCAAATTCGCCTATTGATACGGAAGATTTAATTAACATGGTTGGCGGTGCTCCCCTAATTATTAAATTATTAGAAGGAACTCAGGGCACAGGTGTAGTTTTAGCAGAAACAAAAAAAGCAGCAGAGAGTGTCATTAATGCGTTTAAATCCTTAAAGGCTAATTTATTAGTCCAAGAATTTGTGAAAGAGGCCGATAACAAAGATATCCGCTGCTTTGTTGTAAATGGAAAAGTTATTGCAAGTATTATGAGAGAAGCTGCTCCAGGGGAGTTTCGAGCCAATGTTCATAGAGGGGCCACTACCAAGAGTATTAAAATCACAGCTCAAGAGCGTACAATGGCAATTAAATCGGTAAAAGTTCTTGGGCTGGATGTTGCTGGGGTAGATATTATTCGATCGAACAAAGGCCCTTTACTCTTAGAAGTTAATTCTTCTCCTGGATTAGAAGGTATTGAAGCTGCAACGGGGAAAGATATTGCACGAGAAGTTATTATTGCTATTGAAAAAAAACTGGGTTGGAAAATCCCTTCTGAGTCTTAACGTCCCTGCGGAATTCTGTTCCGATATGCAGTTGAACCCTTTAATCGGTAATTCCGTCCCGATATGCAGTCAGACCCAATATTCTTAAGATAATTAATAGGTCTAGGCACGTATGCGAATAGCCACGTGGGTTGAT
>QFBU01000046.1 GCA_003265975.1 Candidatus Marinamargulisbacteria bacterium SCGC AAA071-K20 | reverse complement strand
GGACTTTGAATCATTAATTCGCTTAAACACATTGTACCTAACTGATCGGCGCTATAGTCTTTAAGAGCACCACCAGCTTTACTAAACGGAGTTCGGATACCATCTACGATGGCTATTCTTTCTGACATATTGGCCTCAACTTTCTTACAATAAATTCTATATTCGGAATAATCCTATTCTACCTCAGAAAATGTGGCATATCTAGTTGAGTGTCAGATGGAGCTTATTTAAAAACAATAATGTTTATAAATCAAACAAACGGGGTATTACTGTAATTACAGCTAGCAAAGGGGCTAAATAATGAATGAATTAAATGATTTTCAACCAATAGACCAAAACAGTACGCAGGAAAGTTTAATTCCTGATCTAGAGAAGGACACATTACGCAGTCCATCGTCTATTAATATAGTACTTGAGTTCTTTGTAAAAACGGTAAATCTTTCCATTAGCTGTAACTAATTTCCAAATTTTATTATTTTGAAGACTCTGCAGGCTTAGATCCGTCTTTTGCATCCGTTACGTAAAAGCCCCCACCCTTGAATGCAATTCCAACATTTTTGCTAATTAAACGACGAATAGGCCCCTTACATTCAGGACAAATTCTAAGGGGTTCATCTTTTATTGACTGCGCCGCTTCAAAAACATGTTCACAGTCGCTACATTTATAGTCGTATCTAGGCATAGGCTAAGTATTCTATATAAAACGGCACACTTTGTGAAGCAAGCTATTCTTTAAGATTATTAATCAACGAATCCAATTCATTTAGTTTTTGACCAAACTGTATCCAATTTAAAGATTTAGCAGAGGCCTTAAACTCATTAAACGTTCTAATCAAATTTGGAACTGAACTTTCTGGGGCACCTACAATTTGCTTTCGTGGTTCTGAATTGGTGTCTTCCGGAAAATAATCGCCATCGAAGGAAACTGAAATAGCTTTATTTAAATTTTCTGCCATTACAATTTTATCTTTGTAAGAAAAAATAACCCGTTTCAATTCAGGAAACTTACTTTGTGTGGCTTGCAAGTAAATTGGCTCTACGTAAATTAAAGACTCTTCAATTGGAACAACCATTAAATTCCCTCTAATAACACGAGACCCAACTTGTCCCCAAAGTGTTAGTTTTTGAGAAATCTGAGTATTTTGATCTATTCGTGATTCAACTTGAAGTGGACCATATATCGTTCGTTCTTTAGGTAATTTATAGACTTGAAGCTCACCATAATTATCTAAATCACATTTAGCGCTTAACCAACCAATCATATTATTTTTGTTAGTTGGGGTAAACGGAAGCATGATATTAAATGTTTCTTTATCTTCTTCTGGAAGTTTCAATACCATATAGTACGCTTTCATCTCTTCTAACTCATCATTTTCCTTCTTCTCACGAGGGATTTCCCACAAATCTTCTCTATTATAAAAAACTTGTGAATCTGACATGTGATAGGCACTATACATTCTTGCTTGGAGTGTAAATAAATCTTTTGGGTATCTAATATGTTCTTGTAAGTCAGTCGGCATTTTTGAAAAAGGCTTAAATAAACCTGGAAATACTTTTGTATAAGTAGCAATAATCGGATCCTTTTGGTCTACGACATAAAAGTTTGTTGTACCGTCATACGCATCTATAGTTATTTTCACAGTGTTTCTAATGTAGTTAATTTTATTGTAATAAGGATCAGGCTCCGAATATGGCAATTCAGACGAAAAGGTATAAGCATCTTGCATCCATACCATTCTTCCAGATTTTGTAACCACTAAATAAGGATCATTGTCATACAATAAAAACGGAGCTATTTTTCTAACCATCTGCTTAATTTGGCGATCATAAACTAACCTACTATCAGGTTTTATTAGAGAAGACAGTAGAATTTTAAAGTCAGAAAGCTTTAAAGAATAAACAAAACGTTTCAAGAGTGAGTCTAATTTAATACCACCTTTTCCTTGATAGTTAGCATAGACATTTTTGTCACCTTTAGGGTAGTCAAATTCGTTATGCTTTGTATTAACAACAACATAGTCTGTGGTCTTTTCACCAAAGTAAATTTCTGGGCGAGTAATCTCTAAGTCGATATTAGATTTTGGAGGAAGATCGTACATATAAAAATTGGGAAGTCCTTCTGGTGTAACTTCGTTTACAGGACTCATACACACCCCATAACCGTGAGTAAAAGAGAGATGGGTATTTATCCATGTTTTTTTAGAGAGTTGATTAATATCAAGCTCACGTGGAGACAACATAACCTGCTGAAGATTCCCATTAATCATATAACGATCTACATCAATATTTACAAATTCATAATAAAGTCTAATTTCTTGTAACTGACTAAACGTTTGTTTTATAGGTCCTTGATTCCAAAGCCTGACGTTTCTGAGCGTAGCATCATTTTTTTTCATACTTTCTAAATTTAAATTATCGTTAGCAGGAAACTGTTTTTCATTTACGTTTGTTAAGTTATAACCTAGGCGAGTAAAGTTAATATTATGCTCAATGTACTGACGTTCTCGTTCCATTTCGTTTGGCGCAACTAAATAACTTTGAACCATATTTGGAATAAGTTTTAGGCCAAATAACTGAACTAAAAACAATAATAAGAACACAGCAATAGGGCCTTTGTACCAAGAACTAAACGCCCAAATCAGAAAAAAAACACTTTCAACTAAAATAAGACCTGTAAGTATTTTCATAGCAGGAATTAAAAAGGTATGATCCGTAAAACCAGTCCCTACAAAAACAACACTTCGAGAGACAGTTAATAGGTCATAGAGGTCAAACCATGTCCCAACTCCATAGGCTGCAGTAAGTAAGGCAAGCAATACTAAAAGATGCCGTTTAATAAGGACACCATGAGACACTTTACTAAAAATAATAAGTAGAATATTACGAGAAAAATAGATCCAAGCTGTAAAACCAAACGAAAAAAGCATCAATGTAAAGATCCATCCCTGAACGTGTTGAAAGAATGGAACAGAAAATATATAAAAAGATATATCTTTATTAAAGATAGGATCAGCAACGCCAAAATCAACTTGGTTTAAGTAGTGAAAAATCTCTAACCACCAAGACCGAGCAACAAGTGCAAAAAACAAAGACAAGACGACGGCACCTAGACGAAGTAAAATTTTATAAGTACTGGACCCAGGATCAAGTTGAGTATTTTGACGTGATTTGTCTCGAACTTGGCTTAAAAAAGTATTTACGAAAGAAAAAGGGGTATTAAATTCAAGATTAGACACTTCAGAGATAGCATTAGAATTACGATTTGCAATAGCAAGATTGAGACTAAACCAAGAAAGAGCTAAAGCAAAAGCACCAATAAAAACAAACACTTTAGATTTAACAGTAAATAGCCAAAGCTCATCAAATCCAAAAGAAGAAAACCAAAGATAGTCAGGATAAAAGTTAGTCACTAAAAAAAAGACTAAAAACAAAACCCCAAAAATACCAGTAGCAAGTTTAAAACGAGAATTCATAAAAGGCTCCTAAAAATATAATTAAAACAATCAACCCTCATACTAAAGCACCATCAAAAATAAGAAAAGAAAAACAAACCAAATCCACATAAAAACCAACAAAAAAAATCAAAAGTAATGCGACTAAAAGGAGCGAACGAACTAAATTCCAAAAAAAAAAGCAAAAAAAAAAAAAAACGCTGTTTCTAAACAAGGATATTCAACCTGATCAAAGGCAGCCTAAATAGTCACAGGCGCTTCTAAGGAAAAGTGCAGACTACCAAGGAGCGAAGTGAAACGCAGCGGTGTAGTTAAGCTTTTGCTTAGGAGTGCATGTGGCAATTTAGGATACCTTTGATGGTAGCGGAGACTGGATTTGAACCAGTGACCCCACGGGTATGAGCCGTGTGCTCTAACCAACTGAGCTACTCCGCCATGTAAAAGGCCAGAAAGGCCAATATCTAAGGCCTAATATTTAATCATGATTTGGTGAGCGTGGAAAGAGACGTGATTTCTCCCTTAGAAAGAGGCTTAATATCGCCTTTTTGAAGCTTACCAAGTTGAATTGGCCCTACAGATAATCGTTTAAGTTTAACGACCTTATACCCTAAAAAATCAAAAGAACGACGAATGATCCTATTTCTTCCCTCAGTTAGAGTCACTCTAAGCCGGTCCTTACTTAACAAACTAATCTGCTGAAACCTTATTGGTCCATCTTCTAAAAAAATCCCCGTCTGTAGCCGTCTAATATCATTTTTACTCAGCGAATGGTCTAATTCAACATCATAAACTTTATTTACTTCATAGCTTGGGTGAGTCAAAATATTAGCCCAAGAGCCATCGTTGGTAATAATTAACAAGCCTGTAGTTAAACGATCAAGCCTACCTACAGGGAAAAGAGACGGCTCTAAGTGCTTTATATAGTCAGCAACACACGGCCGCCCTTTGGGATCTTCGAGTGTACATAAAAGATTATTAGGTTTATAAAATTTATAGTATCTAAATGGAATTTGGAAAAGAACTGGTTCCCCAGAAACTGTAACCGTGTCTTTTTTAATAGTTATTTCAGAAACTAGCGATTCTGCAATTTTCCCATTAACTTCAATTTTATTGTCAGTTAATAGGGCTAAAATCTCACGCCGCGAATACTTTGTTTGAGATGCAATAAATTGCTCTAACTTAATTTTTTTTATCATAATCTGTATATACCTCTGCTCTAGAATTTGAATTCACTTTTAAAATTTTAAAAGGAACATTAACATAAAAATAGTCGCCGTATAGTGTTGCCAACTTTGACTTTAACCTAATATTATCATGCCCAATAAATTGTTTTTTCTTAGGATCCCAAGTAAGGGTCTCTGCACTTAGTTCAATATTATCATCATTCATCAAAAACTGGGCTGTAGCTTTATTAAGAGACATCTTAGAATTTTGTAAATGTACCGTTGCAAAGCCAGATTTAAAATTTATAACTTCTTTACCATCATCATAAATTTTACCAGTAGCTGTCTTAAGCTTTGCGTGGTCGTCTTTTTTCATGATCTCTGCATACTCAGAACGTAATTGCCATTTCAGTTTACCATCAACTAGCTGAGAAATTTCAACATCTTCAAAACTAAAGTCTGGTAGGTGGTCTGAATTATAGGTCCCCAAATTCAATTTTGGCCTATAAAAGTTAACAAAAAATAGAAATGCTAAAACACTTAAAAGAGAACATAAATAGACTGCATTTTTAAGTGTAAGTTTAGGGTTCACCACGTCTCCTAATAGACTCTTCAGTTTGCAATCTTCCAACTACTAACATTTCTTTAAGAAACCGAAAGTACTTACCCTTTTTTCTATAGCCTTCTGCTAATAAAAAATGTATTGCTGTAGCTTGAGGTTCCATTTTTAACGCTTTTTTACAAATTCTTATCGCTTCGTCTACCTCCCCCATTTCACCTTGAATAAGAGCAATAAAACCATAAGCCCAAACCATATCAGGCTTAATTTCCAAAACCTTGTAAAACTCGCCTATTGCGGTTTTTTTTTCTTTTGCAAAAAAGTAACCAAAAGCTACTTTAAAGTGATATTTCCACGCATCAGGGTTTTCTTTGATTTTTTGATTATACCTATCAATAACAACTCTAGAATAAGAGCGGTCAATAGTTTTAAGAAGGTCCCACCCTTTTTTAATTTGCCCGGTATAAGCATAGCTCATAGCTAAGTTAAATTTAGACTCATTAGACGATTCATCCCCTTTAAAAATCTCATAATCAGACCTAACATCCTGTTTAAGTTCCTCTGAAATTTTAAAAATCTTTGCAGACGTAACCGAAGACATTGCGCATAAGCAAATAAGTACTAAGATCCACTTTTTCATGCCTTACCTTCTTTCATTTCTTTATTCTATCTAAATAGATATCATTAAAAACAACTATTCTTAACACTTCCAAATAGGTTTTTACAAAGTCACGATTTGATTTCGAAAAACTCAGTAATAAATGTATAGCCAATCGAATAATAATATCGATGACAGCAAAAAAACGATAAAAAACACTAATTAGAACCCCATAATGCTTCAAACTTAAGTACACCCCGCCTCTATACCCTTCAATCAAAGACCCCAATCTTCTAAATTTTGTAGAGAGGCCCCCAAAATGAATTAAAGACGCTTCGGGAACATAGTAAATACTGTATCCCAACTTTGCTAACATTTTACACATATCTACGTCATCATTATAAAAAAATAAATTTTCATCTAAGCCGCCCATTTCCCAGTAAACTTTAGCAGGAAACAATACAGCAGCTCCCGCAATAAAAGGTACTTTTCTAGCTGTTTTAGACCAAAATCTCCAATGTCCAAAAATACTACCAGGGCACTGTAGCGAACCATCTTCATTTAATAATTTAGGGGTAATCACGCCAGCATCTTGATGGGACTTTATAAATTCAAATAATAGATCCAAGGTATTTTCTTTTGTTAGCGTGTCATTATTCAATAAATATAGATAGTCACCTTTAGCCACTTTCCCAGCCTGATTATTGGCATATGAGAATCCAGTATTTTCTTTATTAGGAATTAATGTAATTTTCTCGCCATATTTTTTCAAGACAGCCAACGAGTCATCTGAGGAATTATTGTCTACTACAATTACTTCAAAACGTGCTGAGGTCTTACTTTTAAATAAAGACTCTATACAAGCGTCTATAAACTTAGCACCATTATAATTTACAATGAGTACGCTAATGTCCATAGTACTAGAGCGTTTGATACAGCGCCTTCTCGTCTAAAAACTGATGTGTTTCATAAAATGAATTTACAAGTAAGCCCTGCCCTCTTGAACTTGTATTTGTAATAGAGTTATTTAAATCATTTTTGATAGTGTCATAGTCTCTATTTTTAGAGTTTACAACAACTTCCCAAACCAATGATTGTTTAAGCTTATTAAGTTTTATACCTGTCTTTTCAAAAATCTTTTCTGAAATTTCAGACTCACCTTCTTTAAAGTCTTTTTCTACTTCAAGAGCAACACAGGATTGATCATTAGAAATTGTAGGCTTTGGCAAAAAATTTACATAATAGGATTGTTTGTTGGGGTTCACAATATAATAGGTATCGGACACAATTCTTTCAATTTGTTGAGACAACTTCTTGTCATTACAATCTAAGTCAAAAGTCCACGTAAGGTGTCTTTTTAAGGTCACTACGTCTGTATAACCCATGTAATGTTGAATGGCTTCTAATGCTGAAATAGCATGAAGGTCGGTATTTTTTAAATAAGTATATAGCTTTATACGCATGACTCTAAGCTTTCTTTTACACTTGTAAATAATTTTTCCCAAGGACCGCTTGTCGTAGTATAGCCACTTTTAAATTTGGCTTGTTTTTTCAAGGACCATTCAGAGTCAATTGAATGTGGTATTTGATGTAAGAATGAGGCTCTCTCAGGGTGTGGCATAATAGCGAGTACATTGCCTTTTTTATTTGAAATAGCCGCAATATTGTAGCTTGTACCGTTAGGGTTAGTTGGATATGACTCAATAACTTCACCTTTAGAATTACAATATTTTAAGGTTGTAACCGGTAAAGTTGAAGGATCGATATCTGATGAAAAAATAAAGCGCCCTTCACCATGATTGATAGGGATTGGAATAACATCGTTAGAGTTAAAAGAACGAGTAAAAACATTAGCTCCTGGATTATCAACTTTTACAAACACCCATTCACACATAAAGCCAAACGAGTCATTATTTTTAGTATTAGGGGCTAAAGCAATTTCAATTTTATGCGAGTCTGAAATATCAGGAACCAAACCAGACTCACTCAATATTTGGCATCCATTACAAATTCCCAAAATTGGGCGACCTTCATCACACACTTTTTCAAGGTAACTCATCACGGGTAATTTTGCAGACACTGCGCCAGCTCTAACTCTGTCTTGAAATGAAAATCCACCAGGAAGAATATAGACATCAAAGCTCATAAATAGGTCTTCTGAGCAATTCCAAGGGATAATTTCGGCATCAAAACCAAATTGATTAGCCGCATAAACGGTTTCGTATTCACAATTACTACCAGGAAACTGTATTACAGCAAGTTTTTTAGACATAAGAGCTATTATATTATATTGTCCTAGGTGTTACTAGAGTACCAATTTATCTCGGCTCGGTGGGCCACTCGCTGGGCCATCACTTATTACATGCCCTAATGCTATATAAAGAGAACTACCCTAAATAATGAGCGGACTCTCTCTCCAGGGTGAAATCGTTGACCTGTTAAAAACACAAGTAGTGGGGCTTTAACTCTTGCGTGCGAGCCCGTTCTGATTTCTTTATCAGATAAGTTATTGATCAACCTAGCAAGTGAGTCAATAAAGGCCTGAGATTTTGGAGTAAGACGATTAAACTGTTTATTATGTCTTGCATTAGCAGTTATCAAGCATTTATAGGCTTTTAATCTCTTAACCAGTAACTCTTTCAATCTAGTTTCTTTTTGAGTATTTCTAGAAGCTCCAGCTGTTTTTCCAACTCTACTTTTATGCTTATCTTTTGCTAACTTCAACTACACCAGCCGGGTAAGTCTTTTTCTTAGGCCTGCGGGAACTTCTTGTCGCTAATTGAGTATCGCTCTCCTCTTCAATAATAGGAGGAAAAGCCAACTCAAGTGCTCTTGTTGACTGTTTAATACCATTAAGAAACGAGATTACATCACGATTAAGAATTACAAATTGTTTAATAATATCTCTATGGCTACTCACCAACGTTTTAAGCGAAACACCCGTTAAAGCGGCCCTATCTAAAATAGAGTCTTGAGTAACACTTTCAGACAAAACAGTTGTCTCATAAATTAACTCGTTATATTCATTTATAACTTCGTTATAGTTATTTAATTGCAACTTTATACACTTATACAATTCAAGCCCAGGTGGAACTTCATCCGCATCTCCACCAAGATCTTCTTGGGTTATACCTGTTTGTATAAGTAAGCTTTCAAAGTATAGATGTTCTTGAAAACTATATTTATGGGTATACTCACTTAGCCGTGCAAGTTCATTAGCTGTTAACGCCTTTGAATTCAGCGCTTTTAAAATTCGACTAAACTCTAAATCATTGAGCTTTGTTAAGGAAGTAACAGTGGAATTAGAATCAGCCTCCAAAAAAAAAGACCAGACCAAAGTAAGCAAAAAAAGGTCAAGCAAAGTGCGAAGCAAGCAAAACCAAAAAACAAGGCCAAGCCAAGGTAATCATCCAGTTTTGTGATCAGTGGCCACAGGCAAAAATGCAATTTAAACTATTTAAATAAATTTTTGCATGTGGCTGCTGAGCACGAAACTGGGTGATTACTCTAGCGGTTGAGGTCTTTGTCGACGTTAATCGCCGCTATCATGCCATCTGCAACAGCGGTAGCAATCTGACGGATCTGCTTAGACCGAATATCTCCTGCGGCATAAATTCCAGGGATATTTGTTCTCATATATTCATCAGTAATAATAAAGCCCTCTTCGTCAACATTTATATCGAGAGCCAAAAATTCTTTTGGAGGAATACGGCCGACATAAACAAATACCCCTTTTACATCTAACCAGGTATGTTGGTGAGTAATAACATTTTTAAGTTTAATTTTCTCTAGTTTTTCAAGTCCAAAAGCTTCAACAGGTTCAGAGTTCCAAATGATATCAATTTTGTCGTTATTGAATAATTTTTCTTTAAGCAGCTTAACAGACTTAATACTGTCTGATCGATGAATTAAATATAGTTTATTTACGAACGGCGACAAGTGTAGCGCCGCATAACAAGCACAGTTTCCACCGCCAATCACGGCTACATTTTCCCCGGTATAACTTTCTCCATCAC